>CALCWU010000240.1 GCA_937905855.1 uncultured Mollicutes bacterium | reverse complement strand
TAGGCACCATAATTAATTCTATCTGGTGAATAAGCCTTTTGAATTGCATTTGCAACATCACAAACATCCTTCATAAAGGCATTTCTTTCTTCAGTACTTAAATCCTTAATTTCAGCAACATGATCCTTCTTATAGGCAACAATCATTCTTCCTTTATGACTTTGATCCTTAAAAACAATAACTAATGATGTTTCTGTTTCAAATGCTAAATAACCAAATTTAGCTAAATATTCTTTTTGTTCACAATATGGACATTTTTCTTTTTTCATTTTCTTTATTCCTCTTTTTGTAATTAATTTTCATCTGAAGATAAAATAGCTAAGAAGGCCTCCTGTGGAACCTCAACAGATCCAATTTCCTTCATTTTCTTTTTACCTTCCTTTTGCTTTTCTAGTAGCTTCTTCTTACGAGATATATCGCCACCATAGCATTTGGCCAATACGTCCTTACGCATAGCCTTTATATCACTTCTTGCAATAACCTTGTGATTTATTACTGCTTGAACTGGTACCTCAAATAATTGTCTTGGAATTATATCTTTAAGCTTTTCAACTAGTATTTTACCACGATTATAGGCAAAATCTTTATGAACAATGCTCGATAAAGCATCAACAACGTCGCCATTTAGCATAATATCCATTTTTACAAGCTTTGATTCCTTATATTCAGCTAATTCATAATCAAATGATGCATAGCCCTTAGTATAGCTTTTTAGCTTATCGAAAAAGTCATAGACAATTTCTAGTAATGGTAACTCATAGTGAATTAAAACTCTTGTTTCTTCAATATATTGCATATCCATAAAGGTTCCGCGCTTCTTTTGACATAAATCCATAACAGCTCCAACATATTCTGAAGGTGTCATTATGGTTGCTTTTACAAATGGCTCTTCAATGTGATCAATGTAATTTGGCTCTGGTAGTCCTGATGGATTATCCATTTCTAGCATTTCTCCATCAGTTAAATAAACATGATAACTAACAGATGGAGCCGTAGCTATTAAATCAATACCAAATTCACGGGCAATTCTTTCTTTAACAATATCCATATGAAGTAAGCCTAAAAATCCAGTTCTAAAACCAAAGCCAAGAGCTTGTGATGTTTCTGGCTCATAAACAAGTGAAGCATCGGAAAGCTTAAGCTTATCAAGGGCATCCTTTAAATCCTCATATTGCTTAGTATCAATTGGATATAATCCACAAAATACCATTGGATTGAGTCTACGATAGCCTGCTAGGGCAGTATTTGCATAATTTTCCTTAGTGGTAATTGTATCACCAACATGAACCTTATTTATGTCCTTAATTGAAGCTGTAATGAAGCCGACATCACCTGCAGATAAATAGCTTCTAAATTCTTCCTTGGGAGTTTTTACACCAAGAGATACAACCTGATATTCTGCATTTGTGGCGTGCATATGAATGGTATCACCGACATTTATAGTTCCTTCCTTTACGCATACAAGGATAACAACGCCAAGATAAGCATCAAATGCACTATCAAAAATAAGCGCTTGAACTGGGGCACTAGGATCGCCTGTTGGTGCTGGAACATATTTTACAACCTGCTCTAAAATATCTCTAACACCTAAGCCTGTTTTCGCTGATGCAAGTACAGCATTTGAAGCATCAAGCCCTATTACATCCTCGATTTCATGTTTTGTATGCTCTATATCAGCACTAGGAAGGTCAATTTTATTAATTAAAGGTAATATTTCTAAATTACTGTCAATTGCTAAATATACATTTGCAAGAGTTTGGGCTTCAACACCTTGTGTAGCGTCAACAACAAGTATTGCACCTTCACAAGCAGCAAGGCTTCTTGAAACCTCATAGGTAAAGTCAACATGTCCAGGAGTATCAATCAAATGTAGTTCATAGGTATTACCATCATCTGCTTTATAATTAAGGCAAACGGCATTAAGCTTAATTGTAATTCCTCTTTCACGCTCAAGCTCCATTGAGTCTAAAATTTGGTCCTGCATTTCTCTTTTTTCTACACTTTCGCAAATTTCAAGTATACGATCAGCAAGTGTAGATTTACCATGATCTATATGAGCAATTATACAAAAATTTCTAATTTTTGTCTGTCTTTTTTTTAAATCTTCTAAAGATGGCATTTATATCGCTCCTTTACAACAACTAATTATACTAAAAAAAACTAGTTTTTTCAATAATCTTAAATTAACTTCTCCTCATCGACTTGATTTTTTTTATTTAATAATGTAAAATATTTGAAGGTAGTTTGGTAATCGAGCGTATTTATACGTTAGGAAAGTCCATGCTAGCACATTCTGAGATGAATGTAGTGTTTGTGCTTAGGGAAAAAATAACCTAAGGAATGCATTTTGCATTACGGCGAAGGAAACCTAAGTTATTATAATATGGTGTACTTTGTAACGTGCCACAGTGACGAGCTTTAAAGAAATTTAAAGGTGAAACGTTGGTAAACCCCTCAAGCTAGAAACCCAAATTTTGGTAGGGGAGTCTTTTTATTTTTAAATGAAGAAATAAAAGGAACATAGATTTTCTATGTAGATAGATGATTACCACTCTTAAGAGAACAAAACATGGCTTATAAACTACTTAAATGATTTTAGTTTTACCTAAAATCATTTTTTTTAGCAAATAAAAAGTGCCAACGTAATGTGGCACAATTTTATTATTCAGCCTTTGCTTCCTCTTTATCCTTCATAACGCCCTTTAATGCGTCCTTACGAGATAAATCAATTTGACCTTTTTCATTAATATTAATACATTTTACAATGATTGAATCACCAAGGGAAACGACATCTTCGCATTTTTCGACTCTTTCTAAAGCTAATTTAGAAATGTGGCATAAACCTTCTACACCATCCCATAGTTCAACAAAAACACCATATTTCTCAATACGTGTAACTTTGCCTGTATAGATTTCGCCAACCTTAGCTTCTCTAACTAGGTCTTCAATCTTTTTGATTGCTTTTCTAACCCAATTGATATCATTATGCATAACATAAACTCTACCATCTTGTTCGATATCAATCTTAACATCATTATTTTCTTCAATGATTTGGTTAATTACCTTACCACCAGCACCAATTACTTCTTTAATCTTATCTGGATTAATTCTAGTCATTAATACCTTTGGAGCAAATTCAGATAATTCTTTTCTTGGCTCTTTAATTGTCTTTTCCATATGATCAAGAATTTCGAAACGACCCTTTTTAGCTTGAGCTAAGGCTTCTTCTAAAATCTTGAAGGAAATTCCACGAATTTTGATATCCATTTGTAGAGTGCAGTAATACCAGTTCTAGTACCTGCAACCTTAAAGTCCATATCTCCTAAATGATCTTCCATACCTTGAATATCTGTTAAGACCATATAATGATCCTCATCAGTCATAATTAGACCCATAGCTATACCGGCAACAGGAGCTTTAATTGGAACACCTGCAGCCATAAGGCTTAATGTACCAGCACAAATTGTTGCTTGTGAAGATGAACCATTTGATTCAAGAATTTCACTTACAACACGAATTGTATATGGGAATTCATCAGCAGATGGAATAACATATGATAATGCTCTTTCACCAAGGGCACCATGACCAATTTCTCTACGGCCTGGTA
>CALCWU010000239.1 GCA_937905855.1 uncultured Mollicutes bacterium | reverse complement strand
GTTTTAGCAAGGGCATAATTAAATACTTTTAAGTCGTTTGATTTATTACCAATAAGGGCAATGACAGAATTAGTAGTATTATCAATGGCAACTAAAGCACACTTTAAATTTTCATCATCAAAATGATTATATTTGTTATTTAAAATATTATAAAAATCATTTTGAAGCTCAAGATTTAGGTTTGTATAAATAGTGTCAGATACTATATTATTTTTTCCACAATAATAATTTAAATAATCAAGATATGAGGATATTTCACTATAATGATTTTGAATTTTTAGATTATCACCAATGTTTGCCTTTAAAGCATCATTATAGGTAGCTAAATCTATTTTTGAATTATCTAATAAATATTTTAAAACAATATTTTTCCGATTGTTTGCTTTAGCTAAATTATTATAAGGATTATAGCCGTTTGGTTGTTGAATTATTCCCGCTAAAAAAGCACTTTCAACTAAATTGAGTTCAGCTGGGGTTTTATCAAAGTAAAAATAGCTAGCCATTTTTATGCCATATATTTGGCCACCAAAAAGAATTGAATTAACATAGGCCTCTAAAATTTGATTTTTGGTATATTTTTGATTCAATTTCATTGCCAAAATAATTTCTTTAATTTTTCTTTGGTAACTTTTGTCGTTATTTAAGTATGTGTTTTTTACATATTGTTGAGTAATTGTAGAGGCACCAGAAATTATTTTACCATTAATAGTATTTTCAAAGCCAGCTCTTACTATACTTAAGTAATTTACACCACAATTTGAATAAAAGGTTCTATCCTCAGTTGAAATTAATGCATCAATAAAATATTTAGATATATCATCTAACTTTATATATTGATGCTGATAATTGTCAAGTGTTAGCAAGTTATTTTCATTATCATAAATTTTTTGACTACATGTTGGAGATTTTAATGAAATATCAAAATCTTTTAAACTGCAAGCTATTGAAAAGAAATAGATAGAAATTGTTATAGCAAGAATACTACCAATTGCAAGAAAACAAAAGATAATTTTCTTAAAAATATATTTCATCTACAACACTTAAAAAATTTAATCTTGGCTGAAATCCTTCTTTTATGAGAAAGGCTTCATTTTTGAATGTAGAATAGGGAATAGATTTTCTTTCTTCTTGATGCTCCCAATATTTAAGAAAAACATCAAGTGTAAGAAGATAATATTCATTATATTTATTCCAAGCCACAATTAAAAATCCTATTCCACCATGCCTAACAATGTTTTTTAGATGTTCTACCTGATGGGGATGAACGTTTGCTAGTGGAAACAGAGTTTTATTGTGATTTTCTTTAGCTTCAAAGTCGATATATTTTCCGCGATATACACCATTATAATCAGTTGTTGATGGTGTTTTGTAGTACGCTTCAGTTATTTCTTGCAGGGTAATCAACTTTAACAATTTGAATAGGTGTTGGTTTCTTATGAATAATAGCTTTATCGATTGCCAAATAAAATTCATTTGAATCATTAATCATTGTTTCCAAATCCATACCAAGATTTGCTTTATTGATATTTTTATTCGTTCTTACCTTAAAGCCATTAGGAAAATTTAAAGCCATAAAATCACCTCTTTATAATCATATCATATTTTTTTTCAATTGCATTATTATTTTTCCAAAATTTCTAAAAAAAATGCAGCCAATCTAATAATTAATATAAAAACGTTTTAGCATTGTAAAAGGTAAACATCTATTGTAAAATTAAATACAAGGAAGGTGAGAATATGGCAACTAAGACTGCAACAACTAAAGTAGAATTTTTCATTACATGTGCTTGTGATGTAAAGAGCTTATACATTGTTGGTGACGATTCAAAGTTTGGCGAATGGAATCCAGAAAAAGCAATTAAGATTGATTATAATGATGAAAAAAAATCATTTTATTTAACTAAGATGCTTCCAGTAGGCGCAAGTTATGAGTTTAAAATTTTAGCAGATAAATCTTGGAACCGTGTTGAAAAGGGTTATTATGGAGAAGAAATTGAAAATAGAAGCTTTGTAGTAACAAAAGGTTTAAAGGTTGTAGCAAAAGTATTAAATTTTGCTTAAATTTAAGGACGGAAATCACAATCCGTCTTTTTTTTGCATATTTTAATATGGTGATTTTATGATTGGGATAGTAAATAATTATGATAAAAGAATGGGTATTCTTGCTAATCTTTTAAATTGTAAGTTAGCTAATTCAAATAATGACTTATATGACTTAGATACAATAATACTACCAATTACAAAAATAAATAATGAATATGTTGAAAACACAAATATTAGCTTAAATGAAATCATTGATAAATGCTATAATCTAAAGCAAATATTTTATTATGATATGCTAGATGAATATAAACAAAAATTTTTAAAAAAAGGAATTAATTTAATTAGCTATAATGATGATGATTTCATAATTGCAAATTCTAAAATTACGATTTATGGCTTTTTAAAATATTTATTAAATAACGAAGAGGAATTATTAAATAAATCATTTTTAGTTCTTGGTTATGGAAATTTAGGCAAAAGATTATCATTAGCTTTAAAAGGATTAGGATTAAATTATCAAATATATGCTCCAAAAAATTATAAGGAGTTATGTATGAATGAAGAAAAAATTGTAAATTATAATAACAAATATGATATTATTATAAATACAATACCTTTTCATATTATAGAAGAAGCAGATTATGATAAAATAAAAAAATGTCATATATATGATTTAGCATCTTATCCTTATGGATTTGATAATGAAAAGCTTCAGGTTATAAATTTATTAAAAATACCTGGGAAATATTATCCAAATGATGCAGCATATTCAATCTATTGTTCGCTAAAAAAAGCGCTTTTATGATTTAATATTTATGAAAACTTCTTGATAATAGAAAATAAATAGTTTATAATATAAAATGATGACTACGTTATTCAAATAAAATACTAAGGAGGAAATGTTTCAGCACTTTTTTGCGGAAATTTGTATATATGAGTTCAATTAAATTTATAGGTCTTGGTGGTTTACAAGAAGATGGTAAAAATTTATATGTTTTAGAAATAGATGAAAGAATTTTCATTTTAGATGCCGGTATAAAATATCCTACATCTGAATTATATGGTGTTGATTATATAGTACCTAATATTTCATATCTAGTTGAAAATAAGGATCGTATTGTTGGATTATTTTTAACTCACGCACACACAGAGCATATTGGTGCAGTTGGTAATATTTTAAAAGAGATTCCAGTTAAGATTTATGCATCTAAATTTACAATTGCAGTTTTAAAAGATATGCTTAATCACGATAAAATCAATTATGATGATAAGATGATTATTGAAATTAGTAGAAAAACTGCTCTTCATTTTGGAAATATTACTGTTAGATTTTTTCAAGTTGCTCATAATGTTTTTGATGCGTATGGTATCGACATTTTAACTGAAGATGGAAACATTATTTATACAGGAAATTACAGCTTTGATCAAAATGTTAAGGTTGATTATGCATCTATGTTTAGGATGCTTGCTATCTTTGCTAAAGAAGGTGTTTTAGCCTTACTAACAGAATCACTTGGTGCTATAAATGACCAAAATAGAGGAACAATCCTTGAATTTAAAATGCGCTTAAATCAAATATTAGCAGGCGCACAAGGAAGAGTTATTTTTAGCATATTTTCTTCTGATTTATTGCGTATGCAACAAATCATTGATATTGGTATTGCTAATAATAGAAGAATTGCTGTTATCGGTCGTAAAACTCAAAGACTAGTGAATGTTGCTATGAATTTAGGCTATCTTCATATTCCTAATGAGCATTTAGCAAATTTACGTTATATTGACGATAAAAATAAGAATTTAGATGATGATCTTTTGGTACTTGTATGTGGTGAAAGACATGAGCCATATTATATGCTTCAAAGAATGAGTAGAGGTGTTGATAGATTAGTTAACATTAATTCAAATGATACGGTTGTAATTTTAACGACACCATATATTGGAACAGAAAAGATGGCAGCAAGAACCTTAGATATTATTTATCATAAAACTAGTAAGGTTAAGGTGTTTAAAAAAGAATTAATGCCTGCAAGCAATGCAACTCGTGAAGAAATTAAAGAAATGATAAACATTTTAAAGCCAAAATATATTATTCCAGTAGTTGGTGAATATAGACATCAATTTGCTTGTGAGGTTGTTGCAAATTGTGTTGGTCATCCAAGTGAAAATTTTTTAATTGCTGATTGTGGTGATGTTTTAGAATTTGAAAATGGAAATTACATAGGAATAAGTGGAGATGTAACTGTTGGCGAAAATCTAGTTGATGGAAAAGCATTCTCAGATGTCGGAGATGTTGTAATGCATGATCGTGAGCTTTTAGCCGAGGATGGTGTTTTTCTAATAAGTGCATTAGTTAATCCTAAAAATAAAACGATATCTGAGGATATTCAAATTGTTACTAAGGGATTCATTTATGTTAAAGACAATGAAG
>CALCWU010000238.1 GCA_937905855.1 uncultured Mollicutes bacterium | reverse complement strand
CACATATCAAAACAATGCCAACAGGAAAGCCAATTGTTAAAATAAGTGCAAATATAAAACATATTGTTATTTTTTTATTTATCATAATTTTTCCTTTCTTAATTTTTCCAAATATATAAACAACAAGCTCCTCTAGCTTTAAAAGTAAATAATAAAATATAACAAAGAAAGTTGCATAAATTATCGGTTCACCCTTTAATGGAATTCCATTATATCCAGGCTTAATGAACTTTATTATAAAATAATTAACGCCTTGATAAACTAGAAATACTAAAATTGTTGATATAAAGCATCTAAAGAACTCTAGAATTTTCAACCAAGCACCTTCAAGAATAGTTCTTTCATAATATTTTTTATTTACAATCTTACCCTTTCGTTCAACCTCAAAGAATCCATAAACGATAGGATCAAAAAGTATTATATGAACTGCAGCAGTAACTACGCCTAAGATAAATATTAAATCAAAAGCATCAGAATTAAGACCCAAATTTGTTCCCCAAGCTATGAAGAAATAAATAGCACCAACAAGCCACCAACGGAAGAACATTATTTTAGTATTATCACTAATTTTTGATAGAAAGCTTCCTTTCTTTTCTTCTTTATTCTCCATATTATCCCTCATTTCTTTTTATTCTACTTTCTCATTAATTTTGCCATTTTTAGCGGCAATAACAACAGCAATAATCGTCTCAATTAAGCCAAATAAATAAAGTGCAAGCATTACAGAGCTTAATATTATTCCTGGCATAACCTCACTAGCCTTTAATAGATTTTGATGACCAATTGAATATACATAAATATATACTAAATATGAACCAATGCCAATTACAGCAAGTAGCATTACTATTGTTAAAATTATTTTTCTTATTGTTAAATCCTTAAATCTAACTGCATTAAATAAGCAAGCAAGGCCAACAAGAACAAACATAAACATAACAAATCCTGAAATTTCATTTTCTAAAACAGTTAGTGTTTTAATCTGAATATTACTTAAAATCAAATGAATAATTGCTGTAAACACAACAACTCTAGTAGCGGTCTTAGCTGGATTATTCTTAACATCTAATACAAGCTTCTTAAGGAAATTCAATATCCCCACAAAAATTTTCACTAAAGCATTTTTTAGTCCACTCCAAAATGAACCTTTTTTATTTCTTTCCATTTAGAGCATCTCCTTTTATTCTTAATTGTGTCTCTGGATCAAAGTAAAGCACCTTATCCATTCTAATTGCAACCTTAAGCACATCAACATCAACATTAACTCTACTATTAATTTTGGCAGTAATTATCTTATCATTTAATTTTAAATCAACATAGTAATGCTTGCCTAAAAATTCCTTAGAATCAATAGGTAAATCTAGACAAGAACCTGGAAATTGCATAATCATCGCATCTGAGGCATCGATAAATTCAGGTCTTACACCAAGTGTTACCTTTTTATCATCATAGGCCTTTAGCATCTCTTGATCCTTATTAGCAATTTGTAAGCTATAATTATTAGAAACAAATTTATCGCCTTGAATCACACCATCAAGAAAATTCATAGGTGGAGTTCCGATAAAGCCTGCAACAAATAGATTGTCTGGTTCACTATAAAGCTCCTTTGGTGTACCAACCTGCATTATATATCCATTACTCATAACAATAATTCTATCAGCCATTGTCATTGCTTCGATTTGATCATGAGTAACATAAATAGTTGTTGTTTTTAAATTCTTTTGAAGCTTTACAATTTCACTTCTTGTTTTTTCCCTTAGCTTAGCATCTAGATTTGATAATGGCTCATCCATTAAGAAAAGCTTAGGCTCTCTTACTACAGTTCTACCAAGGGCTACTCTTTGACGCTGTCCACCAGATAGATTTGCTGGAAATCTATTTAAATAATCAACTAAATCAAATCTTTCAGCAGCTTCCTTAACTGCACTATGGATTCTATCCTTTTGTTCATGACGAACCTTTAATGATATGCCCATATTGTCATAAACTGACATATTATAATATAGTGCATAATTTTGGAAAACCATTGCTACTTCTCTATCAACCGGAGCAAGCTTATTAACAATTTCACCATCCAAAATCATTTCACCACTAGTTATTTCCTCAAGGCCAGCAATCATACGAAGTGTTGTTGATTTACCACAACCTGATGAACCAACTAATACAATAAATTCACCATCATTTATTTCTAGATTGAAATCGTGAACAGCATGAAAACCGTTTGGATATATTTTATTTATATTCTTTAAAACTAATTTTGACATACTATCACCCTACTTTGACATTTGCTTAAAGGAAATTTTACCTGCAGCAATATATTTTTCTTGATTTAAGACCTTTATATAAGAAGTAACACCAATTAAAATACCAAAAATAATCATATAAATATTAAAGCCATAAATAAATATTTGTTTAACTAGTGAAGCACCAGCAATATTAATATGCATTAGTGGTACTAAAATCAATGTGATTCTAAAAATACAATATATACTGAAAACAATTAAATATAAGCTAAATTTCTTCTTATAATTTTTAATCTTAATTGCACAGCTAAATAAGAATAACAAAAACGCAATATTAACTAGAATCATTATACCTATCCAATAATTACGTTCCATAATTGATAACGTTAAAATCATATAGATAATTTCAAATAAAACCATTGTAAGAGTTACATAATAACCAGAAACATTAGCTCTATAGAATGATAAATCTGTTCTTCTATCTCTTTTTTCAGTTTTAGATAATAATTCAAAGGCTTGATAGTCCTCGTAAACCTTTATTTTATGACGTAATTTTGCAGCCTTAGCCTTATTAGTATAAAGATATTTATCATGTAACGCATTAAATTTATGCTTATTCTTTTCTATTGGATTATCTTTATATTTCTTTTGAAGTGCAGCAAGCTTTTTTAAAGCCTTAATATCTAGGTTTGTTATTGCTTCTTCAAGAGTAACGTCGATTACTACATCTTCTTTTTCTTTACATAAATCAATTTTTTTATTAATCTTAGCTATTTTTTTAGCGTATTTTTGTTCGATTTTTTCTTTATTAAGCATTGTCCTCACCCTTTTCTTCTTGTTTTAAATAAGTAAAATGACTTGCAAATAGACTTACTTGAAATAAAATAATACATAAGAAAGATACAGAATAAAGTGCATAGCCTAAATAAAATGTTAAATCTTTAGTTTGGTATACATAATCCTGATCAAGTGTTGGATTTTCTAGCCATAGCCACTTAAAATCAAGTTCATGATATTCTTTAATAAAACCAGGAATTTTTATAATGCCATATACACAAAATATTAAAAAAACAATACTAAATGCACCCATTATTATTAAAGCTATCTTATCTGGAACCTTTTTATTAATTTCAAGTGCAAATAATGGAATTATTGATATTGCACCAACTACCGTTAAATAAAATATAACTCTATTGTACTTTTGAAGCTCAGTGTGAAAATTTGCAACTGATTCATTTAATACATTTTCATAACCAAATAAATCCTGATAGGCGGTCATAAATGATAATGCATAAATTGCAGATAAAATGAGCATTATAAAGTAGCAAACAAACATTACCTTTTGAAATTTAAAAATTTTATTCATACTATTACTTCCCTTCTTATTTTGTATGATGCTCGCAAGATAAATAGATTAACCTAAAGAAGAGGAAAAGGAGAAAAGATCTATTTATCTTGCGAGCACCCAGAGAATTTAATCTCTGAAATACTCTTTATTATATTTTACTTTTGTGCATTCATTACTGCATATGCAGCTTGATATGCTTTAACATATGTATCAAGTCCAGCATCATCAAATGACTTCTTAAACTTAGCATATGTATCTAATACTATAACACCCTCTGGTGCATTACCAGCAGTTTTAAATCTAATTACATTGAAGATATTTTCAACTGTAGCATCCTCTTCAATCTTTGTAGTTGTTGAAATTGCTTCAGTTTGCTTCTTAGTTAATGAGAATACTGGTGGTACTAGCTTATAGAAGTTAGGGTTAGTTCCCTTAATTCCAGTTCCAGCATAAGTTGGAATGTTAGTTGTTGATTCTTGTAATAGTTTCCATGCAGCAAATCCACGCTCAGAAGTATATTGATATTCAAAGCCGATTTCCTTTGCATAACCAATTGGCATTAAGCATCCCATCCAGTTTCTTAAGAAGCTTGATAGGTCACCCTTTGCTCCACAAGTCTTAACTGTTTCAGTAGTCCAAGTATTATATGAAGGATATTCTTTTCCATCTGGTCCTTTAAATGTCTTAGTTGAATCAATCATATTAGGAAGACCATAGTTTTGAAGAATTCTTCCCTTTTCAGAGAAAATATAATCAAATAATGCGCATGCTCTATCTAGCTTATCACCAGTTGTTGCAGCACTAATTGCCCATCCATCAGGTTTAATAACACGTGAGTTATCAATATAATATTGCCATACGCCATTTACTCTAGATACAGGAGGTAAAACACCTACAATATCACTATTTAGAGCATCAGCTGTTGTTGATGCTGTAAAGTCAAATGTCATAAATCCATATTGAGGCTTTTCAGCAGCATCACTACCATATAATTGAGTACGGAAATTAGATGAGTTAGTTAATAAATACATATCATCATGGATTAAGCCTTCAGCCTGCCATTGTGATAAATATGTAATTACATTATAGAAATCCTCAGTTGAATAAGTATATTGTAATTGACCATTTTCATCAATCATCCAACGAGATTCATATGAATCTGATCCATTAACTCTAACACCATCAAAATAAGTTGCAAATCTTAATAAATCCTCACGATATTTTGATTGTCTTGCAAAATATGGATATACCTTTTCAGCCTTACCATCAGTTAAGAACTTAGGATTTGTCTTAATAACTCTAAATAATGCACATAATTCATCGATATCGTATGCAGCCTTAGCACCTAAATATAAATCTGATGCTTTTTCATAATCATAGTTTCTTGCAATATAATCTTTTAAGCATTTAGCAAGAGTTTCACCATTCTTTGTAGGTAATGCATTCATTAATGTAATAATGTTTTCATTTGTTTTCTTAGTAATACTTACGCCTGTCTTAGGTGTAACAGTTCCACCATTATTACCAGTTCTTGCATTATCACCAACCCACATACCCTCATACTTAGTAGTAAGAGATGTAGTTGTATCGTATGTTTGATTAGTTCCATCTAATAATTTTGTAACCCAAGTTTCACGCATATGGAAATCACGAGCGAAATTTCCAACCTCAGCAATATATGGAATATGATAAATATTTCCATCATATGCTGTAATTGCTGATTCAACAGCTGGATTTTCACTTAGATAATTAGCGAAGTTAGGAAGCTTTCCTTGTTTAATTAAATTACTCAAGTTTTGGAATTTTCCTTCAGCACCATAGCTCATTAATGATGAAGCAATACTATTTCCACTATAAATATCAGCATCTGTAAAGTTAGTTGCTGATGCAGTTTTGATCATTTCAGTAGCCTTTTGATCTTGAACTGTTACATCCTTGAAGGTTGCATTTAATTCAGTAGCTAAATAACTCCACATTGGTTTAAGTTGTCCAGCAACTACCTTTGATTGACCATCAGCAAGTGTAAGCGGGTTTGCTTGTTGATAAGTCATTGTTTGGCTCTTATTACCATAAGCCATATTAAATTTTAATTCTACGTTCTTGCTTAAATCAACAGAGTAGTTTGATGAAGTTCCACCTGTTGAATCCTTAGCATCATTTTTAGGTCCACAAGAGCAAAGACCAACTACTGCTACTGCAGCAAATGCTAATCCTAAAAATTTCTTTTTCATTTTCTTTTCCTTTCCTTTTTAAAAAAATTGTTTTATTAAAATTGCTTACGCAATATTAACCCTTAACGCCACCAAC
>CALCWU010000237.1 GCA_937905855.1 uncultured Mollicutes bacterium | reverse complement strand
TATTTGGAATATAATAAAGATTTTACTATTGAAACAATCTATACAAATGCTGCAGGCGATGTTTGTGAAAATCTAGAGCTTGGCAATACATATAAGGCAACTGTTATTATAAAACTAACTAATTATGATATTGAACAAAGTATTTCATATTCAGTTAAAATTTTATCTGCAACAGCAAATGCTAAAATTACTGGTCTTACTGGTGATTATATCATTGATGGCAAAGTTAAAATTAGTGGTAGTGTTGATTGTGTTACTAGTGATATTTATGTTGTAGCAGTTCCTACTGGTGCAGCTCGTCCAGATGCAAAATCAATATATGCAAATACAGTTGAAGGAAAACTTGGCTATCAAAAATATACATTAACTGCAAATGATTTTGAATTTGAATTAAATGTTGGTGCTGATGTTCTAAGCTGTGATATTTATGCAATAATAGCTAGAAATGATTATACTATTGATTCAATTAATGCAATTAGATGTCCAATTACAGAAAAGAAAAATGTTTCTGCAATGCAATCAATTTCAACAGTTGAGGAATTCTATAAGATGGCATCAGTTACTGATGCATCACCTAAAGCTTATGCTTTAACATGTGATCTTGATTTTACTGGCTTTGATTGGAAAAAGGTTTCAAATGATTATTATTTTGCTGGCTATTTAGATGGAAATGGTCATACAATTAGTAATTTAAATATTTCTCATGATTCTTTACCAGGAATTTTTGTTAACATTAAGGGTGGAATTGTAAAGAACCTAATTATTAGAAATTCATCAGTAACTCAAACATCTCAAGCAGCAACTAAAGGCTGTGGAATGCTAGCAGCTTATTTAAATGGTTCAACAATTGAAAATGTTAAGCTATATAATGTTTCATCAACTGGCTATGAAGGTGTTGGTGGTCTTGTTGGTACTATTAATTCAGGTGTAAATAATATTTCACAATGCTCTGTTATTAATGAAACAGAATATGTAGTTACATTCACATATCGTTATGGTGGTGGCTTAATTGGTGGTATTTTGGATGATGATGGTGCTTCAAAGAATACATTAACCAATGTAGAAATTAGAACAAATGTTTCATCAAGTAGTGGTACAATTGCCGGTGGCGTTGTTGGAAGATTTAAAAATGAAAAAACTGGTGGTTATTTGAACATAACTAATGCTTTATATATTGGTACTCTAACAGCTGTTAAATATTGCGGTGGTATGATTGGTTCAATTGATAAGGCTACAACATATGCTACAATTACTAATGCTGTAATTGAGGTTGAGCTTGCTGTTACTCATACAGATAATAGATCTCTTCTTGGAAATTCTAATAGTGACGACTATACTAAGGGTGGAAATACAATTTCTATTGGTAACTATGGTATGGGTGCTGATAATTGTGAAATGAATACAACATACTTTGCTTTAAATGAAAACTGGTGGAAAACAGTTGCTGGTTTTGATTTTGAGTATTGGACAATAGCTAATAATTATGCTACTTTAAAATAATATATTAAATGTGTAATATCAAATTGGTATTACACATTTTTTTATTTATTTTGAAAATGCCAAGATATTTAAAGTGAAAACCTGTTTTCACTTTTATTCTAGACATTTGTTTAAAAAATAGTATAATGAAAGTATATATAATTTTAGAGGTGAAGTATGAAAGCAATTTTATCAGTAGTAGGTAAAGACAATGTTGGTATTTTAGCAAAGGTTAGTAATGAATGTGCTAAATTCAATGCAAATATTGAAGAAGTAACACAATCTGTACTTAACTCATATTTTGTGATGGTTATGATTGTAAATATCGATGAGCTTAAAAAGGATTTTGTTGAGTTTGTTGATTATATGAACGAATTTGGTAACAGCAATAATCTAAATATTCATGTTATGCATGAAGACATATTTAATTCAATGCACAAAATATAAGAGGTAAAGAAATGTTTAGTAATAATGAAATACTAGAAACAATAAGAATGATTGAAGAAGAAAACCTAGATATTAGAACAATAACAATGGGTATTTCTTTAATAGATTGTATGGATACAGATATTAATGAATCATGTAAGAAGGTCTATAATAAAATATATCGTCTTGCCAAGGACTTAGTGAGTGTCGGAAATGATATAGCTAAAACCTATGGTATTCCTATTATTAATAAAAGAGTAGCTGTAACACCTATTTCTATGCTTGTAGGTGTTTCTAAAGGTGATCCAGTACAATATGCTAAAACGCTAGATAAGGTTGCTCATGATATTGGAATTGACTTTATTGGTGGGTATTCAGCTTTAGTTCAAAAAGGATATGCTCCTGGTGATTTAGAATTAATTGAATCAATTCCTCAAGCCTTAAAATGCACTGAAAGACTTTGCTCATCAATTAATATTGGTTCAACAAAGGCAGGAATTAATCTTGATGCTGTAAAAAAGATGGGGGAAATTGTTTTAAAAACTGCAGAGTTAACAAAAGACAAAGAATGCATTGGTGCTTCCAAGCTTGTTGTATTTTGTAATGCAGTTGATGATAATCCCTTTATGGCCGGTGCATTTCATGGTGTTGGTGAGGCTGATGCGGTAATAAATGTTGGTGTTTCAGGTCCTGGTGTCGTTAGATGTGCTATTAAAAAGGCTAGTGAAAATGCATCAATATCAGAAATTGCCGATATAATTAAGAAAACGGCCTTTAAAATTACAAGAATGGGACAATTAGTTGGTGTTGAGGCTTCTAAACGATTAAATGTTCCTTTTGGTATTGTTGATTTATCACTTGCTCCAACTCCAGCAATTGGTGATAGTGTTGCTCATATATTAGAAGAAATTGGCCTTGAGCAATGTGGCTCTTGTGGAACTACGGCAACTTTAGCAATGCTAAATGATGCTGTTAAAAAAGGTGGAGTTATGGCTTCAAGTAGAGTTGGTGGACTATCAGGTGCATTTATTCCAGTAAGTGAAGATGCAGGAATGATTGATGCGGCAAAAAATGGTTCATTAACTATCGAAAGATTAGAGGCAATGACTGCTGTATGCTCTGTTGGACTTGATATGATTGTAATTCCTGGCGATACTACAAAAGAAGTAATTAGTGCTCTTATTGCTGATGAAGCAGCAATTGGAATGATTAATTCCAAAACTACTGCTGTTAGAGTTATACCAGCAATTGGCAAAAAGGAAGGAGATATTTTGAATTTTGGTGGTTTACTTGGCTATGCTCCAATAATGAAAATATCTAAATTAAGTCCTGCAAAATTTATAAATCGTGGTGGTCAAATTCCTGCACCAATTAATAGCTTAAAAAATTAATTCAAACTTTTAAAGCTTTCAAAATGTTTTTTCTACATTTTGGAAGTTTTTTTTCATCTATTCTTGTAAATAAATAAAAAATATAATATAATATAGGGCGCTATCGGGACTCACTATGAGCCTGAAGAGAAAGGAAATTTAATATGAAAAACAAAAGTATCAAAAAAATGGTGGGAATTGCTTTGTTTGCTGCAATAATTGTAGTTTTACAGGTAATTAGTGGGGTTATTTTGAGATTCGGTGCATTTTCTGTTACACTATGCTTAGTTCCAATTGTAATAGGTGGAATGATTTATGGTGTTGCGGCCGGTTCAATTTTAGGAGCTATCTTTGGTCTAGTATGCATTTTTAATGCTTTAGTTGGCTTAGATACTGGTACTAATTTTATGCTAACAGGAATGGGCGGCTATACATGTGTAATGACAATTTTACTTTGTCTATTAAAGGGTGCATTTGGTGGTTTTATTTCAGCACTTAGCTATAAATTATTGAAGAACAAAAATCAAATGCTAGCTGTTGTACTTGCTTGTGCATTATGTCCTATTGGTAACACTGGAATGTTTGCAATTGGCTTTCCTCTATTCTTAATGGATGCCTTAAAGACATTTGCTGGTGGTGAAAATACGTTTGCGTATTTATTTTTAACTTTGATAAGTTGGAATTTCTTTTTAGAGTTAGGAATTAGCTTGGTATTAATTCCTGCTGTTAAAAGAATTGTTAATATATATGAATTAAATTATAATAATTAAAATAAGAAAAAGAAGTAGATAATATGTTTAAGAAAATGGTAAAGCAATGCTTAAATAAAGAATTTGGTCATCGCTGTGACGATAGTGGCTTACTATTTTATTATAATACCTGTGATTTTCCCGGGTTAAAGGATGAAGATTTTTCATTTACATCTGCAAATTTAAATATTTTAAGAGGTAAAATTTTCACTACTAATTTTACTTGCTTTAAGGATCCTATCATTTTTTGTCATGGTATGGGTGGTGGCTATTTATCTTATATGAAGGAAATTGCTTATCTTGCATTTAAGCTAAATAGACCAGTGATTGCCTTTGACTATACAGCAACATTCTCCTCAGACGGAAAATGTCTTTTAGGATTTAATGAGCCTACAATTGATTTGCTTAATTGTATAGAGCATTTAAAAACTGACAAAAGATTTACTAATAGTAAATTTTCATTAATTGGACATTCTTGGGGTGCTTATACTGTAGGAAATTATCTAAATTTTAATGATGATATTGCTAAGGCTGTTTTAATGTCAGCACCATTATCTTATAAAAATGCTGTTTTGGAAAAACTACCTATTTTTTTAGGATTTTTATGGCCAACAATAAAGAAGAATGAAATTAATTTGTTTGGCGATTATGCAAGATATGATTTGTTAAAATCAATAAGCAATACTAAAAGTAATGTTTTAGTATTACATTCTAGTGATGACAAGGTTGTAAGCTACAAGAAGAATTTTATTGAATTAAAGGAAAAAATTAATTCATATAATGTTACCTTTAAAACAGTTTATAATAAGGGCCATAATCCAACTTACAAAGAGGATGCAAGCAAGTATTTACAAATGGTCTTTAAAAACGCAAAAAAAATTAAAAATGGTGATTTAAAGA
>CALCWU010000236.1 GCA_937905855.1 uncultured Mollicutes bacterium | reverse complement strand
GAAATGTCAAGAACTTAAATTTGTTAAAGTTGCTGATGGCGTATATGATGTTTTTAATAAAGGTGTCAGTAAGGCAAGCGCAGTTAACATTTTAAAAAATAATTATGAGGTTTATGCTTTTGGAGACAATGATAATGATATAGAGATGCTTAAGGCTGCAAATTATAGCTTTGCGATGAAAAATGGTAGTGAAAATGCTAAAAGAAGTGCAAAATATATTGCTGATGATGCTTTAAATGATGGTATATACAAAGCATTAAAAGAATTTAGATTAATATAAGGAGTAAAAAAATGGCAAAAATTAATGTTGTTCTTTTTGAACCAGAAATTCCTCAAAATACAGGAAATATAATGCGTAGTTGTGTTGGATTTAATTGTATGTTGCATTTAATTAAACCATTAGGATTTGTTTTAGATGATAAGCATTTAAAAAGAAGTTGTGTTGATTATATTGATTATGTTAAATATGCTGTATATGAAAATTATGAGGATTTTGCTAAAAAAAATCCAGGAAAATATTTCTTTTTAACTAGATATGGACATAAAAGTCCAAGTGAAATAAATTTCAAGCAATATGACGAAAATATTTATTTGATTTTTGGTAAGGAATCAACAGGGATTCCTTATAACATTTTATATAATCATTTAGATGATTGCTATAGAATTCCGACAACTGATAAAATTAGAAGTCTGAATTTAAGTAATTGTGCAGCGATAATGATGTTTTTAGCTTCATCACAAATCGATGAGGAATGCTTAATTCATCATGAACCTGATACCTTAAAGGGCGAAAATTTTATTGATGAATATTTCAAATAGTTGAAATAAAATGCTAAATATGGTAAAAATAATATAGAGGTGATTAAATATGTCTTTGATTCATTTAACAAATGAAAATTTTGATAGTGAGATTAAAAATAACAGCTTAATAATAGTTGATTTTTGGGCAACATGGTGCTCACCATGTCGTATGCTTGCTCCTATTTTAGAGGAAGTAGCAAGTGAAGGGTACATGGTTGGTAAGGTTGACGTTGATGAATGTGAGGAGCTTGCTAATAGATTTAATATTAGAAACATCCCAACTCTACTTGTTTTCAAAAATGGTGAAATAATTAATAAACACGTTGGTTATTTAGATCATGAAGCTTTACTTGCTTTGGTGAAATAAATGTATGATGTAATAATTATTGGAAGTGGTCCATGTGGAATAGCTACAGCGATTTATCTAAAAAGGTATGGCTATAATCCTATAATAATTGCTAAAGATAATGGCGCTTTAGAGCGTGCTACATTAATAGAAAATTATTATGGAATAAATTCTATTTCAGGTCACGATTTGGCATTGTCTGGCATTAATCAAGCAAAGAATTTGCAGATTCCAATTATGAGTGAAGAAGTAATTGATGTTAGTATTGAAAAAAATTTTGTTGTAAAAACTTCTAATAATAGCTATGAAGCAAAGGCTTTAATGCTAGCAATGGGGAAATCAAGAGCTAAAAATCCTCTTGCTCAAAAATTTGAAGGAGCTGGGGTTAGCTATTGTGCAACATGCGATGGCTTCTTTTATCGTAAAAAGAAAATTGCAATTGTTGGTAATGGAAAGTATATGTTAGAAGAATTGAGTGTCTTAAAAAATTTGACTAATGATATTTTAATTTTTTCAGATGGTAAGCCATTAGACGTTGAAGTTCCATATAAAACAATTACTGATAAAATAATTGATTTTAAGGGTGATGATTCAGGTCTTAAGGAAATTGTTACAAAAAACGATAGCTATGAAATTGATGGATGCTTTATGGCTATTGGTTCAATGCAAGGCTTTTCCATAGCTTCTCATATCGGTATTGCAACAAATAATGAAAATATTTTAGTTAATTCTGATTATATGACCAATATTAAGGGGATTTTTGCTGGCGGTGATTTGATTGGTGGATTATTACAGGTTTCAAAGGCGGTAAGTGATGGTGCAAATGCTGCTTTGGGAATTAAAAAATATTTAATGAGTAAGTAGTTTTTTACTTACTTTTTTTTAACAAAAAAAGGAACTAAAGTTCCTTTATAAATGATTCTAAAGCATCTAAAGCTTTTTTTATTGTATCCATATCTACACAATAGCTTATTCTAATATAATCATCAGCCTCAAAACAAATGCCAGGTATAATTGCTACCTTATATTTTAAAGCTAGCATTTTACAAAATGTCCATGAATCAATACCAAATTTTTTGATTGATGGGAATACATAGAAAGCTCCTTCAGGGATATTAAGAATAAGTCCCATATTTATTAGTCTATTACAAACATAGTCTCTACGTATTTTATAGCTTTCAATCATTTCCTTTGGATCAAAAAGAAGAGCCTCTTCCATAGCTGGTTGGATAAAGGTGTTTTCACCTACAAGCATATATTGATGAATTTTTAAGGCTTCAGTTATAAAATTCTTAGGTGCTAGCATATAGCCACAACGCCATCCTGGCATAGCATATGGCTTTGATAAGCTTTGGCAAATAATCATTTGCGGTTTTAAGTCCTTGTATTTACACATAAAACTTGCTTTAGTGTAAATGATTTGATTATAAACATCATCACTTATTAGATAAATTGGTTTATTCTTAATAGCATTATAGATGTTAGCTAATGATTGATCGTCTAAAATAGCCCCAGTTGGATTATTTGGAGATGTAATGATTATGGCTTTAGTTTTACTTGTAATTGCCTTGTCTAGCATTTCTTTAGAAATTTGAAAATTGTTTGCAGTAGTATCAATAGTTACAACTTTACCTTTAGCAAAATTTATTATTTGACGATACATTGGGTACGCAGGAATTGGAACAATAAATTCATCACCTGGATTAGTCATCGTAAAAATTGCCGCAGTTAAGGCTTCAGTTGAGCCATGAGTAATTATTACCTCATCGGGTACATAATCAAGATTATTTTTTCTTTTTTCAAATTCGCATACGGCTTTTCTTGTAGATAGAAGACCAGGTGTAGGTCCATATTTTGTCATGTTTTGATTTAAGGAATTGATACAAGCCTTTTTTACTGAATCTGGTGTATTGAAATCAGGTTGACCAAGGGTAAGAATAAGATTTGCACCAACACTTTGAGCATAATCGTTAAATTGACGTATTTTTGATGTTTCGACTAATTTGATTTGTTCATTGAGCTTTATATTCATAGATTTTATCCTTTCGATTAATTATTATGTAATAATTATACACATACTTAGTTAAAAAAACAATGAAAATTGTATTTTTTACAATTTATTGTAGACAAATTATATCAAAGTATGATAAAATAGAGAACAAGTTAATAGTAAATAGAGGTTGCGATGCAAATAAGTAGATTATAGAGAAGGCATTCAATGAAATAATTGAAAGGTAATCATCGCCGAATAAGAAATTATGGCAATTTTTTCTTATGGGTGCATAAAGAATATTTATGCAACTCCTACTTTATTTAGTAGAGGAGCTATTTGATGTGATCATTATAAGCACTTTACGGTGCTTTTATTTTTTTCTTTGGAGGTATATTAGATGTCTATTTTAAAAATTAATGGTGTCAGTTGTGATGAATTGAAGGAGAATTTTGGAACTCCACTTTATATTTATGATGAAAATAGATTAATTAATAATATTAAGGAATTTAAAAACAACTTTAAATCAAATTGTTTTAAAACTAAAGTGACATTTGCGTCTAAAAGCTTTAATATTAAAGCAATGCTTCGTCTTGTTAAGGAATATAATCTTGGCCTTGATTGCGTTTCGCTTGGGGAACTTTACACAGCTAATATGGTAAACTTTAATCATAAGGATATCTATCTACATGGTAATAATAAAAGTGATGAAGAAATTTTGTATTCAATTGAAAATGATGTAAATATAATTGTGGATAATATTTGTGAATTAGAAAGAATAAAAAGGCTTGCTAATGATAAAGATGTTAA
>CALCWU010000235.1 GCA_937905855.1 uncultured Mollicutes bacterium | reverse complement strand
ATTTCTTTTATTTCAGAGATTAGTCTACTTCTTGTTGAAAAATAAACATAAATGATAGAAATAACT
This sequence comes from uncultured Mollicutes bacterium, assembly GCA_937905855.1. GTDB lineage: Bacteria > Bacillota_I > Bacilli_A > Acholeplasmatales > Anaeroplasmataceae > CAKQDS01. Next base: position 11,304 of record CALCWU010000235.1, on the reverse strand, counting down.
AAAAATATAATAATTACAACTAAATTTGTATTTCGGGATTCTCTTGTATTTGTAATAGTATAATTATATTGATAATCAAATACTTTGTTAGCCTTTAGATTTAATTTACTTAGATTATTAGGATTCTTTAGGCTATAGCTATAGTAGTTAGAATCAAAAGCATTAGAAATGTAATTACTATTCCATTCCTTATTTGATGTTAGGTAATAATCATTACTTTCTTCATTTGCTTCATAAATGCCAACAGCCTTGTAGACCTTATCGGCAAGGCATATTTTGGTATCAAGAGTAATATTAGCAGCTTTAGGTACTAAAACCTCGTCATCATTTGCAATGCTCCTACCAGCTATTAGCGTATAATCAACCTTAGAAACAGGAATTGGTTTTGTTAAATTATAAATTTTAATAAGCTCATTATTCTTTAAAATATAATCACTTAAAGAATCGTCATAGCTTATAGCATCAATATTACTTTCTGTTGTATCAAATAATCCGACAACAGTATAGCTTTTATTTTGAACACTATCAATGATTATGCTTCCGACATCTAATACATTGTTACGGTGACTATTAATCATTATTTCATCACTATTTGTAGGAATATTACCACTTATAAGCTTATAATTAAAACCAAGCTTGTTAATATTACGAATAGTATGATTAGAATAAATTCCAGCGATACCAAAATTTTCGGTATAATAATAAAATGAATTATAATATAAACTATTTGTATTTACTGAAGAAATACCACTTATTGTAAATAATCCTAACTTTAAATTAACTATTTGCTGATAGCTAGTTATTGATGACAGATGCTTTAAAATATAGTCAGCTAGCTCCTTACCAATAACAACCTGTTTATTTAAAGGTGCAGAACCGCAAAGTAATTTTTCGTCTTTAACAATTGCATATGGGTAATTATAGCCAGAAACATTAACCTTACAGTTTCTAACGGAATTATAAGGATATGCTACCTCCATTTGCATATAATTATTAAATTTATAAATATCTTCAATAACATCATTATTAATAGCATCTAAAATAGTGGAGGTATTTAGATATGGTGTATAATATTCATATTCGTTATCGTTTTCAATTAAATAATAAGCATTTTCTGTTGAATAGCTTGTAGTATCAATATTTTTATATTTACTGGCTTCAATAGTTGAGAAGGCAATGACAATACCTATAAAAAAGAAGATAATATGAAATGCCTTGGCTTTTTTTCGAGAATGAAAGAGATTAAAGAATGAATTTTTAATATTCTTTAATATGCTAACAAATTTATTTGACTTAAGATTATTGTTATACCAAGAAATGTCAAAATTATAATCATTTATTTCACTTTGCTCTTGAGGCTTATAATGATTATTGATTATTTTTATATTTGTTTGATTTGATAACTGGATATTTTTATCAGAATCAATATAAAGAGTATTATTCTTTAGAATGATTCTAATATTTATTTCTTCATTATTATCCTTGTAAAGGGTTATCTTGGTATTTTCCTTTTCAATGTCCTCTTTATTTAAATCAAGAAGATGAATTTGATTATCTCTAGTAATATTTAAAGTCTGATTTAGAGTATTAATTTGCTCATCCTTGATAATTGTTCCATCTGCTATTTCTATAATTCTATCACTGTAAAAATCAGCTAGCTCTTTGTTATGAGTTACTAATAAAACTAATGTTTTCTTACTTATTTTTTTTAAGATATTCATAACCTCAATGCTGTTTTCACTATCAAGATTACCAGTAGGCTCATCAGCAATAATTAGTTTGCTTTCTTTTAATAAAGCACGGGCAATGCTTACTCTTTGCATTTGTCCACCACTAAGCTTATTAGCCTGTTTTTTACGATATTTATACATTCCTACAGCTTCTAGAGCATACTTAATTCTTTTTTCTTGCTCTTCGTGATTAGTAATTCCAATTAGCTCTAAGGCAATTTTAAGATTATTGTAAACAGTTATATTTTCAATCAATAGATAATTTTGAAAAACATAGCCAATATGCTTTTGACGATATTTGTCAATTTGCTTCATATTATATTTTTTAAAGCAAACTTCGTCATAACAAATAAAACCACTATCCGCTTTATCAAGACCACCAATTACATTTAACAAGGTTGTTTTACCACTACCACTTTTTCCAATAAAGCTAATAAGACCTGATTCTGGTAATTCTAAAGAGGTATTGTTTATGACGTTTACCGTTGCATTAGCATAATGCTTGTTTAAATTAGTTGTTTTTATCATTTTATTCATCCCCCTTTAGGCTAGCTGCTACACTAAATTTAAATAGTCTATAATTAAATTTATGGGCAATCGCATATGTAAATAGTGTTAATAGGGCAAAATAAATCAAAATTGTTAATGGCTTTATTATTCTTAATTCTTCAAGCATTGGAATATTAAAAATTAAAATTATTGCAACTATAAATGCCATAATAATACTAAAAAGACCAATGAATAAAATTTCAGCATTAACAATATGCTTCATATCATTTTTAGTAACGCCTAATGTTCTTAATATCTCATAATCCTTTTTTCTAGAGGTATAAACCTTAGCTAAAACAAAGTAAGTTATGAAAAATAATATAAATAACACAATAGATGATATTAATATAGAGCCATAGCTTGTTAAATTACCTAAAAAAACGTCAGCAAGCGTTTCATTAAGCTTATATGGATAATCAACGCAAAATCCAGCTTTCTCTAATTGTCGCTTAACCTTGTTAATTTTGTTTGTATATATACTTGCTTCAAATATATTTTCATTTAAAATATTTAAATTAAAATTAAAGGTTGGTGCTCCTATTTCATCACTATAGCTAACATCAAAATTTGTTAGCTCATAAAGATTTGCAAGTTTTAGAGAAAAAGAAGATGTATTTTGATAAATACTTGGTAAAATAAGTGTGTTTTTAGAAAATGATATTGATTCATTAATGATAGGTGTAATTTTATCTTCATCAATATAAAGAGTTATTGAAGTGTTTTCAATCATAAAAAGTCTTTTTATTGAATTGTTATTAATAATTGTTGGGGTTTTAACCTCTTTACTAGTGGCATAGCCTACTAGCTTAAATTTTTTTATAGAATCACTAAAGCTAAGCTTGATTTCTTTATTTAAATAATCATTGGTATAATCAGTATATGAATTATAAGGTAAAACAATAAATATTTCTTCATCATTACTATTTAATTTTCCTTTTTTTAGATCATATTTTGTTATATGGTCATTATAAATGAAATTGGTAAATAAATCTGATGAATGAATAGAGACCTCTTCAAAAAAAGGATTAACCTCATATTCGGTTGTAATATTTTTTATTTTATCTATGCTTAAGCTTTTATGATTTTCATCATAAACATATAAGCGATTTTCTTGTTTATTTAGATAGGCATTATTGACTCCAAGCTCGCTGTTTGATGAATAAATAAATTGGAATAAAAACAAAGTCATAAAAGCAATCACAAAGAAAATAGTACCGACGAAAATTGATTTTTTTGGCGTAAATAAGACATTATTTTTAGCTACACTATAACATATATTTCTTTTTAGTGGAACATAATCTAAATCAATATTTTCATTTTCGGTAGACTCTACATTCTTAAAAATTTGATCTTCGATAATTTCTCCATCAGCCATTTTTATTTTTCTTGTAGCGATGTTACTAACAAGAGAATAGTCATGGGTTACAATTAAAACAAGCTTATCCTTAGCAATGCTTTTTATTAACTCAATGATTTCTTTACCATTTTTACTATCAAGATTACCAGTAGGCTCATCACAGGCTAATATTTCACAATCTGAGGCTAAGGCACGAGCAATAACACAGCGCTGCTTTTCACCTCCAGATAGCTTACTTCCTCTATTTTTTTCTTTACCATTTAATCCAACCTTAGCAATTAGACTTAGAGCTTTAGCTTTAGCCTCTTTTTTGTGGATACCTTTAAGTATTAATGGCAGCATAACATTTTCAAGTACAGTATAGGAATCAATAATATTATAATTTTGATAAATAAATCCTACCTTATTTTTTCTAAAATCATCCATATCAGCAACTGAAAAATAGGATGTTTCATTTCCTTTATAATAGATTTCACCATCATCAAACAAATCATTTTTAGCAATTACATTAAGTAAGGTTGACTTACCACAGCCACTATCACCAGTAATTGCGACAATTTCATTTTTATTTAATTTGAGTGATATGTTTCTAAGTCCAAGATTTGTAATACCATTTGCTGTATAGTATTTACTAACGTTTTTTAATTCAATCATATTTATAGCTGCTCCAATCAATTAATTAGTTTTATCATATAACAAATTAAAATTAATGTCAATTTTAATTAACTCTATTCCTATGTCTAGAAAATTTATGTACGAAATTTGGTACATTATGTTAGAAATATGGTATAATTGAGTTGTATTTTTTTAATACCAAATAAATGAGGAGAAAAAAATGAAAATTAATAAGAAAATTATTATAGGATTATTAGTAGTAACAGGATTATTTAGCTTTGCTGCTTGTGGTGGCAAGGAAGATGTTACTACACCTAATGAGTTTTCAAGCTCGTTGGAGTCTTCAAAGAAAAATGATGAGACATCTGCTTCAAATAGTAGTATAGCCTCAAGTCCTAGTGCTTCATCAAGCAGTACAAACTCAGAAGCTAGCTCAAGCAGTAGTTCAAGTAGTAGCATAAGCTCATCAAGTAGTTCTTCAAGTACGACAATTCCTTCAACACCAGGTAGCTCATCTAGCTCTACTAGTGATATTCCATCAGTTGACTATAAGAGTAAGACTGTAACACTTACTGCGCTTAAGAATAATGGCGAAAAAGTAGGTAGTGATGATTTTGCTGATGTATTAGGTCTTGGTGGTATTGTATCAATGCTTAATAATGACACTAAGTGTACAAATAAATCAGCTTATTATAACGATAGCCTTCGTTTTTATAATGGTGCTCGTCTAACTATCGAGGCAAAGAGTGGAATTAAGCTATATGGTGTAGAATTTGCTTATTCATCAACTCAGGCAAAATATATTAATTTTGAAACAGATGATGCTGATGGTAATATGCTTTCTAAAGATACTAAGACAATGTTTAGTGAAGGTGTAGATAGTTTCTCATTATATGTTTATCAAAATCAAGCAAGAATTAAGAGCTTAACTATTTATTATACTGGTAACGCTAAGGTTAATGAGGTAAGCGATGATGTAACAGCTGTTAAGAAAGATTTTAATAATTCACTATCTATTGATGGTAGTAAGGGTCTTTTATATACTGAGGGTGTATTGCCTTCACTTCCAACTGATAATGTTAATCCTAAAATGCTTGTAATTCCTGTTCATTTAGATTCTAGTAAGACAGATGCTGATCTTAATAATTATTTAGCTCAAATAAATATTGCCTTTAATGGTGATAGTACATCTACGGGCTGGGAAAGTGTTAAGTCATTCTATCAAAAGTCTTCATATGGTAAATGTAATTTAGAGATTACAGTTTTAGATAAATGGTATTCTAATTCAAAATATACTGTTTCATCATTAGAGAAGATGTATACTGATTATAATAATGATGAAACATATACTGTCGACTATCCAATGGATGTATTAGTACAGGATGTTTTAAAATATTATGATGACCAAATTGATTATAGTGAATATGATTCAAATGGTGATGGCATAATTGATTCAGTTTGGATTATTTATGATGCACCAGTAAACTATAATTCAGATATTGATTCAATTTATTGGGCTGTAACTACATCTAATGCTTTATCATTTGATGATAATACAGAAGATGGTCTTGCAAGCGACTATAAATTTGATGGTGTTGTTGCTGGCTATTATTCATATGCTGGTGTTGATTTTATGGACAAGGATATTGATAATCCAACCTATAATAGTGAAAATATAATTATTGATGCTCATACCTATATTCATGAAACAGGACATCTATTTGGTCTTGATGATTATTATGATTATAGTGAAGAGGTAGGCTGCAATAGAGGCTTATATGGTGCTTCAATGATGGATTATAATATTGGTGATTTGGATCCATATTCAAAGATGCTATTAAATTGGATTGATCCAACTGTTGTTAGTGGTGTTGGTGAAATAAATATTAGCTTAAAATCTGGTGTTGATAGTGGTGAAGTAGTTTTAATTACTGATCATGAGCTTAAAAATATTTATGATAGCTATTATTTAATTGAATATTATACAAATACTTCATTAAATACTAATGATGAACCTATTAAGGGTCAAGGAATTAGAATAATGAAGGTTAATTCAGAAATTTGCACAGATGCAAATGGCGAGCCTTCATATTTTTATGGTGATTATTATGGTGGAGCATTCAAGTATAATAATACAGAAACTGATAAGCCACAAATTGAAATGATTTATAATGGTGCAATGCCTGATGGTGTGATTTTACAAGATCATTTATTTACAACAGCTAATCGTTATGAATGTGATTTATTTACTTTAATTGTTGGTGAAGTAAATAGTGGATCAATAAGTATTACAATTATTATGAATGAATAATAATTAGACTGATTTAGTGTTAAAAGCTAAATCAGTTTTCTTTTTTCTCAAAAATGAGGAAAAATAGTATATATGGCCTATATTTTTAATTTTAAAGCCCTTTATTTTAATTTTTGGTTCAAATAGTATGAATATACGACGATTTTAAAAAATCAATTTTAATTGATTTTATGCAAAAAATATGGTATAATTTATTAGTGTGGTGATATCATGAAAGTCGTTAAAATTAATACCTTATATATAACACTTGGACAATTATTAAAAATGGAAAATTTAATCTCATCTGGTGGTGAAGCTAAATATTTTTTAGCTAATAATGACGTATATGTTGATGGTGTACTTGATAATCGCCGTGGCAGAAAGCTTTATGCTGATATGATTATTAAAATAGCTAATATTGAATATGTGATTAAGAATGCTTAAGGAAATAAACATCAAGAATTTTCGAAGATTTAGTAATCTTAATCTTAATGTTAATAATAGCTTAGTTATTTTGGCAGGTCTTAATGCTACCGGAAAAACAACAATTTTAGAGGCTATTTATTTAATTTCAACATCTAAAAATGATGAGCAATTTGCAATATGTCAAATTAGTGCTGATAGAGAATATAAGATGGTTATTTCTAAAACAGGAAAGGCGTTATTTATTGATGGTGGTGAAATAAATAAAACCTCAGAATTTATTGGACGTATAAATGTTGTAATGTTCTCACCTTCTGATTTAGCACTAATAAATGGTGCTAAGGGTGAAAAAAGACGTTTTTTGGATTTGGAGCTATCAATATTAGATAAAAGCTACTTAAGCGCATCTTCCCATTATAAAAAAATCTTGAAGGAAAGAAATGAAGCACTAAAGGGCAATAATGTTGATTTAAAATATCTTGAAATTTTAACATTAGATTTAGTTAAATATTGCAAGATAATTGCCACTAAAAGAATTGAGTTTTTAGAAGCCTTAAATGTCATTTTAAATGACATTTGTAATGATATGAGGATTGAAGGAATTAAGCTTAAATATAATAAAACCTATGGCGATGATATAGCCTTAAGCTTTAAGAACAAGCTAAATAGTGATTTATTTACTAAAACTACTGGTATTGGAATTCATAGAGATGATTTTTCAATATTATTAAATGATTTGGATGCATCAAAATACGCATCTAATGGTCAAGCAAGAACAATAATTATTGCGATAAAGCTAGCCTTAAAAAAATATATAACTAATATAACTGGTCAAGAACCAGTACTCTTATTAGATGATGTATTTGCTGCTTTAGATAAAAAAAGAATAGAAAGTATTACTAAATATGTTAATAATAGTCAACAGGTTTTTATTACAACAACTCAAATAGAAGAAATTCCTAGTGAATTATTAAAAAATGCATTAGTGATACATTTGTAAAGGAGTGTAAAAAATGGACGAAACTAAAGATGTTAAAACAGAAATTGAGGAATTAACTGGTAACAATCCTAATTCTGAGGCATATGGTGCCGATAAGATTAAAATTTTAAAAGGATTAGAGCCTGTAAGAGAACGACCAGGTATGTATATTGGTTCAACTGGTGTAACAGGATTACATCATCTTGTTTGGGAAATTGCTGATAACTCTGTTGATGAGGCTTTAGCAGGATATGCTAGTCACATTAAAATTGAATTATTACCAGATGATAATAAAAATCCAGATCATCCAGCCAATATTGTTAGAGTAACTGATGATGGTCGTGGTATGCCTATTGATTTACACCCTGAGACAAAAAGACCAGCACTTGAAGCTATTTTTACAGTATTACATGCTGGCGGAAAATTTGATGATGGCGCTTATAAGGTGTCTGGAGGCTTGCATGGTGTAGGTGCTTCTGTAGTTAATGCCTTATCGGAATGGCTTGAGGTTACAGTTATGCGTAATGGTAAATGCTATACTGAAAGATTTGAACGAGGAAAAATTGTTTCAGATTTATATGAGCATGGAACATCTACTCATACTGGTACAATTGTTACCTTTAAGCCGGATTATGAAATGTTCCATGAAACATTGTTATTTGATTATCAAACAATTGCCGAAAGAATGGAACAAACTGCTTATTTAAATAATATTCTAACAATTACGGTTGAGGATAAGCGTAATCCAGATAATGTTATTTCTAATACCTATCATTATGATGGTGGTGTTAAGGAGTATGTTGAATTTTTAAGTCGTGGCAAAAATCCGATAAATGCAGATATTATTTATAATAATTCTATTGGTTCATATAAAGAACTGAATAGTGAGGGTAAGGAAGTAACAAGAGATGTAATCATTGAGGTTGCAATGCAATATAATGATTCCTATAATTCAGCTATTTATTCCTTTGTTAATAATGTAAAAACTCCTGAGGGTGGTCATCACGAGGAAGGATTTAAGTTAGCTTTAACAAGAGAAATTAAAAAATATGCTGAGGCTAATAAGCTATTAAAGGTTAATAAGGATAAAACTGTTGAGGAAATCACAAGAGAAGATACTCTAGAGGGACTTGTTGCAATTATATCAATAAAGCATCCAAATCCTGAATTCGAAGGTCAAACTAAATCAAAGCTTGGTAATCCTGAGGTTAGAGGATTAGTTTCTAAGGCCTTTGGTGAAACTCTTGCTAGATATTTAGCTGAGCATCCTGTTGATGCAAGAGCAATTGTTGATAAGTGCTTACTCGCATCTCGTGCTAGAATAAATGCTCGTAAAGCAAGAGAAGCTGTTAGAAAATCACCAATGGATAATTTAATGTTATCTAGTAAGCTTGCTGATTGTAGATGTAAGGATCCTGAAAAATCAGAAATGTATTTGGTCGAGGGAGATTCAGCTGGTGGTTCAGCAAAAACAGGTAGAAATTCAACCTACCAAGCAATTTTACCATTACGTGGTAAGGTTTTAAATGTTCAAAAGGTTCAATTATCTCGTGCTTTAGAAAATCAAGAAATTCAAACAATGATTCGTGCAATTGGTACAGGAATAGGAGAAGAGTTTGATATTACTAAGGCTAGATATCATAAAATTGTAATTATGACCGATGCCGATGTCGATGGTGAACATATTTGTATCCTACTTTTAACATTCTTCTATCGTTTTATGAGAGGATTAATTGAGGCAGGCTATATTTATGTAGCTAAGCCACCACTTTATCGTATTAAGTTTGGTAGTCAATTTGATTATGTTTATACAGATCAATCACTTGAGACATATAAAACAACTAAATATTTTGGTAAGAAATATGATGTTCAAAGATACAAAGGTCTAGGAGAAATGGACCCATCACAATTATGGGAAACAACAATGGATCCTAGTACAAGAACATTAACAAAGGTTCATCTTGAGGACGCTATTGTGGCTGATCAAACATTTGAAATGCTAATGGGTGAAGAGGTAGAACCAAGAAAGGTATTTATTCAAGAAAATGCAGAATTTGCAAGTCTTGATGTATAGGAGGTACGTATGGCTTTAAGTGCAAAGGATCAAGCTTTTGAAAAAGCATTAGATGATCGTAAATTTGAAAGTATTGAACAGCTTGATGTTAATTCAAAGATGAAAAAATCATTTTTGAACTATGCAATGTCTGTAATTGTAGCTCGTGCCTTACCTGATGCAAGAGATGGTTTGAAGCCAGTTCAACGTCGTATATTATATGGTATGAATGAGCTTAAGGTTTATGCTAATGTTCAGCATAAAAAAAGTGCTCGTATCGTCGGTGACGTAATGGGTAAGTATCACCCACATGGTGATAGCTCTATATATGAAGCAATGGTAAGAATGGCTCAGGATTTTAGCTATCGTTATCCACTTGTAGATGGTCATGGAAATTTTGGTAATATTGATGGTGATGGTGCTGCCGCAATGCGTTACACCGAAGCTAGAATGAGCAAAATTGCTATGGAAATGCTTAGAGACATTGATAAGAATACTGTTGATTTTGTTGAAAACTATGATGCAACAGAAATGGAACCATCACTTCTTCCAGCAAGAATACCTAACCTACTTGTTAATGGTACAACAGGAATTGCTGTAGGTATGGCAACTAATATTCCACCTCATAATTTAGGTGAGGTTGTTGATGGCTGTATTGCCCTACTTCATAATCCAAATTTAACAAGTGAGGATTTAATGCAATACATTAAGGGGCCAGATTTTCCTACTGGTGGTATGATTTTAGGTAGAGAGGGTTTAATTTCAGCCTATACTACTGGAAATGGTACAATTACCATTAGATCAAAGGCTCATATTGATAAGCTAGAAAATGGCAAAACAGAAATTATTGTAACAGAAATACCATATGGTATTAATAAAACTAGAATTGTTGCAAGAATAGCTGAGGTTGCTAAGGATAAAATTATTGATGGTATTACAGATATCCGCGATGAATCATCAATGGATGGCTTAAAGATTGTTGTTGAGCTTCGTAAGGACGTTAATCCTGATGTAGCATTAAATAATTTATATAAATATACACCACTTCAATCATCATATGGTATGAATATGGTTTGTATTGTTGATAATAGACCAGTAGCAATTACTCTTCATGATGCAATTGATGTATATTTGAAGCATCAGCTTAATGTAATAACAAGAAGAACTCAATTTGATTTAGATAAGGCTTTAGATAGAATTCATATTTTAGAGGGATTATTGATTGCTCATGATAATATTGATGAGGTTGTTCATTTAATTAGAAATACTAAGGATGGAACAGAAAAGGAAAAGCTAATTGAAAGATTT
>CALCWU010000234.1 GCA_937905855.1 uncultured Mollicutes bacterium | reverse complement strand
AACATAGATTTAATTGGCTTGAATAAATAGAACTATGAAAAGGCTTTTATTTTGACAATAAATATATATGGTGATAGAATATTATTGTCTTAAGAAGGCTTTTTTTATGATAATGCGTTAGTCTAGACTAACTAATTATTAACGCCTTTATTTTTTTACACAATAGTTAGCTATGACTAACTAATGGAGGTATTTATGCTACTTGAACTTAAAAATATTGGAAAAATATATAATTCAAATGATATTTTAACAATTGGAATTAGAGGAATTAATCTAAAATTTGATTATAATGAGTTCGTAACAATTGAAGGAGAATCTGGATCAGGTAAATCAACACTTCTTAGTGTTATAGCTGCAAATGATAGCTATGAAGAAGGAGAACTTTTATTTAATGGCGAAGAAACATCTCATTATTCTAGTGAGGATTGGGAAAAATATCGTCAAAACAATATAGCGATGATTTTCCAGGATTTTAATATAATTGAAAATCTAACTGTTTTTGAAAATGTTGAGCTAGCACTTTTAAGAATTTCTGATAAGAATGAAAGAAAGAAAATTGCTAATTCCTTAATTGATAGAGTAGGACTTACTAAGCAAGCAAAACAAAAGGGAGCCAAGCTTTCTGGTGGTGAAAAGCAACGCTGCGTTATTGCTCGTGCACTTGCTAAGGATTCACCAATAATTTTAGCTGATGAGCCAACAGGAAACCTTGATGTTAAGGCATCAAGAGAAATTGCGGCTTTATTAAAGGAGGTTTCAACTGATAAGCTTGTTATAGTTGTAACTCATAACCCTGAATTTTTTCAAAGCTATGCTACAAGAAGAATTGAAATTTTTGATGGCAGCGTTAAAGAAGATAAGGTTATTGAACGCCCAGAGCCTAAAAAAATTGAAGTGAATGAACCAGTATTTACTAAACGTCAAAATATAAAGAACACCTTTAAAATTGGTTTTTTAAACTATAAGTCAAGACCTAAATTTACGATATTAATGAGCTTTGCACTTTGTTTGATTTCCGTAACGCTATTTGCTATTTTGGCTTTGTTTAATATGTATTTGATTTCACCATTACAGCATAAATTAGATGAAATTGGTATTGAAGGAAAGGTTATTATTTCTAATACCTCTGGTGATATTGAAGAGGATGTTTTAGATAAAATTTGTTATGATACAAATGCTGGCTACTTTATTTATGAAAGAGATCTATCAGAATTTGAAATTGTAATTCCTAAAAGAAATTCAATGTATAAAAGCTATGTGGTCAATTGCTTGTACGACCCTTATCATTATCAAATGGCAGATGATGAAGGCTGTTTAGTTATTCCTAAGGCTTATAGTAGTGATGCCTCAGAAATAGCAAATATTATAAAGGGCGCAAATAAGAGTATAGCAAAGATTAATATTAATGTTGATGCTTCGGCTACTGATCTAAGACTATATCTATCATATGATAATATGGAAAATAATGGAAATATTATCAAAGCGATAAATTCTAATATGAAAATTGGCGAAAATGAAACTACTGCTTACACCTTCCAGGCTAATAAAAATCTTGAAGATGGTATGATTAATCTAGTGAATTCAAGCTTTTATGATGTTAAAAATCAAAAGATTGTTTTTGATATTTATCCAACTAAAATATTCATGGTAAATGATGATACCTTAAG
>CALCWU010000233.1 GCA_937905855.1 uncultured Mollicutes bacterium | reverse complement strand
TTAATTTAAAAATATCACTTCTTTAAACTAAAATCAATACTTTTCTTTGTTTTTTTGTTATTTTTTTATTTAGCGGTGAAATCCTGGGCCACCAGGATTAAAAACACCAGTAGAATTAGAATACAATAATGATGTTAAATTTATTGTATAGCTATCTGTATTTATGGTTAAAGTATAACTTCCAAGGGCAATATCTTTAGAAGATATAACGACACTATTAAATGCCTTCTTGCTTGTGATACTAAATATCTCATCACTACCACTAAGACTGATTTTAGTACCTGCTTTATAGGTTGTATTAGTATTATACAATATAGAGCCTTGTGTACTCGTTTTAAAATTCATTGCCATTCCACTATAGCCAATAGCACATAAAATTCCACCTGTAATTGAAGCTGTTCCATCATAATCTAAGGCTCCATCACCATTATTTGTTGGACCATAAACAATTACTTTGCCACCAGATACATTTAAATTACCATTTGAATCAATTCCATCACCAGAAGCATCAATAATAATATTGCCTCCATTTATATTAATATAAACATCACTAGATGTTGAAAAATTATTAGCACCTGGTCTATTAAAGCTAGAGCCATCATTTCCACCAGCCGCATTTATACCATCATCGCTACTAATAATTGATATTTCACCAGAATTAATTTCAACATTTTTTCCTTCTAAACCCTCATAGCTTTTCAAGATATTAATGCTTCCATCATTAATAACAAGACTATTATCCGCATGAATTCCATCATCACCACTAGAAATAGTATATTCTCCACTATTAATTGTTACATTATTATTAGAATGAATTGCGTCATCTGATGATGTTATATTAGCAATTGTATTTGAAAGTGTAATATTACTGCCAGCCTTAATTCCTTTAATTGATTCACTACTTAATGATGTAGTAGAATTAGCATTTATATCTAAGCTACTATTTTCAATTTCTAATAAACCAGATGTTGAAATACCATCTCTTGTAGTTATAATTTTTATAGTTGAATTATCTAAATAAGCATAACCTAAGGCTGTATCATCATTTTCAACATGAATAGCATCAGTATTTGAATCAATTTCAATTTCTGTTTGATATGCTAAAAACGAATCATTAACATCAATACCCTTTTTAGTAGCTTTAATACTTAAATAATTACTACTTATAACTAAATTATCCTTACAAACAATACCATGTAAGCTAGAATTAATATTTAAGCTACCTTCCCCTTTAATTGTTAAATCAGATTTGGAAAATATAGCTCCATCAACCTTATTATCATCTATTGCGGCATAATCACCAGTTGTTGTTAAGGTATTTTCTCCAACTAGGTTAATATAAACCTTTTTAGCATCCTTAATATATATACCTGAAAATTCACTTATGCTGATATTAGTATTATTTAAAACTAAAGTTACCTCATCATCACAATCAACAATAATTGAATTTGTTACATCTCCTTCAATTATGTAGCTTCCACCAGTTGTAATCTTAGTAGCATCATAAATTATTGCATCCTCATCATAGCTAGAATCCACATCTTCACTTTTTATTAAACTACTTTTATCAATACTTGAGGAATTATTCTTACCACATCCTACTAAGGCCACCAAGCCTAAACCGATTAATAAACCATTAAAGATCTTTTTCTTCATATATAACACGCTCCATCACTATTTCTAAATTTCCATTACGACATCTAATTTCATCAATAAAGCTTTTCTCACTCGCATTATCATTAAGTTCAATTTCATAATTCAATTGAATCATACTACCCATATTACATAGCTTAGCCTTATTTAGCTTATATACCTTTGTATATTTAGCAAAAATATCATTAAACAAATTAACATAATCAACATTTTCAGGAACTACAATCTTTAATTTTCTTGCTAAATGATTTTCACGAGGCATCAAAATTTTGGTATTATTTAAAACTAGTAAAGCAATTATAACAATAATCGCAAATATAACTGCATAAAGAATATATCCCATTCCTAAAGTGAGGCCAATTACCATATCAATAAATATTATACTTATTTCTAAAGCATTACCACAAGCACTTCTAAATCTTACTAAGCTAAATGCTCCTGCAACTGCTACGCCAGCCCCAATATTGCCATTAACAAGCATGATAACCATCGCAACACACGCAGGCAAAATAGCCTCAGCTATAAAAAAATTTTTAGTTGAATTTATCCTTTTCTTACTAACTAAACTAAATATTACCCCAATTATTAATCCGACAAAAATAACTATAAAAAAGCTATATACCTTTATATTACCATCGCTAAAGATGGATTCAAATAATCCTTGCATTTTATTACATCTCCTTCATTTTCTTTACCTAAGCTAGCTAAATAGGCATAACCGTATTTAGAAAAACTACATTTAAATATTTTATTTTCACTTAAAAAACTAACAAGCCATAAAGGATAAGCACTACTACACTTAATTTCTAACAATATATAATCATCTAAAAGCTTTTTTCCAAGTTCATAATCAAAATCCCAAAGCTTATAATCGCGATATCTTATATCATAATCAATAGTTATTCTTAAATCAGAATTTAAAGCTTGATAAGCTTCTCTTTCATAGATAATGAGCATTTTTGGTACAAGTTCTTTGTAGTAATCTCTAAAAAAATCTATTTCCTGACCAATTTGACTTTTATAATCATAATTATAATCTAAAAACCTAGAGCATTCATTTAAATTTGTTTTGATTCTTCTTTTATAAACAATACCCTCATACTTCTTTTTTATCTCCAAATAATAGCTTAAATCACTATAGGCTCTTAATCTTAACTTTTCCTTATAAATTGGTTTATTAAGGCTTCTAGTTACTAATAAATTATTAGGAGTATCAAAATACAAGCTTTTAATTGTTGAAAGACCATAATTATCAATAAAAAAATTATGACTAGCAAATAAATCTTTTAGTTTAATTAATAACGACTTATTAACTAAATATTTATATTCATATCTTTTAAAAACATCCATAATATCAGCTCCTTAACTATATAATAAACTTCAAACCTTAATTGAACCTTAAGAAAAGAAAAAAAGTACAACTTTCAAATTGTACTTTTACTTAAAGCGTATTAAACATTCATAGCTTCCATCTTTAACATTAATGTCAATTGTTCCATTATGAAGATTTACAATTTCATTAACAAGTGATAGCCCAATTCCACTACCGGAAATCTCTCCTCTTATAGACTCTCCACGGTTAAATCTTTCTAATAATAAATTACCATTTTGGCTTTTAATATTCGCATCATTTTTAGTTACTATTTCGATATATTTACCATTATGTTTCAAATTGAAATCTATATAACTTAAGGAATATTTATAAGCATTATCCAATAGCAAATAAAAAAGCTTAGAAATTAATTCACTATTACAATCAAAAAATAAATTTTCCTCAATATTACAATTAACCTTCTTATTTAAAATATCATTAACAGATGTAAATGAAGATATTGCTTCACTTGCTAATTTACTAATATTAACTTTATTTTTCATTATTTTATCGCATTCATCTAATTTGGCAAGAGATGTCAAATTATTAATCATTGAAGTTAATCTAGCAATTTGCTTGGAAATTGCCTTACTGTATTCATTATCACCATTTTCAATTTCAATCAGCTCATTATTAGCTGAAATAATCGTAAGTGGTGTTTTTAATTCATGAGATGCATTAGTAATAAACATTTTTTGCTTCATATCTGCTCTTATTACTGGCTTTAATATTATTTTACTACCAAAAAATATTAAGATAAATACCATTAAAAGCCCAATAAGTGAAATCCAAATACTTGTAATAATTAAATTTTTAATTGAATCCAAAGATCTAGCACAATCAACAAAGACAATTAATTTATAATCATCCGCATCTTTAACCTTATAACGATATATACCATAAAAGCCATTATTTTTTTTGATACTATTTGCCATATTTAAAGCTTCTTTTTCATTTACTGAAGCTATTCTTGTAACATCAATAGTCACCTCATCACTAAATTTCACACTAAAATATCTAGTTTCAAATGGCGTTTCTTTATTAGGTGGATTTTTCATATCACCCCTTATAGGTTCTAAATTAAATGTACCATCATTAGCCAATAAAACATCTAAAACATTATTACTATCCTTGATAACCTTATTATAATTTACTCCTATAATTGTTGACAAAATAATTAGAAGCACGAAAAAAACTGAAGCTTGACAAATTAAAATAAACTTAATTCTTAATTTTTTCATTTTTCCTCCAAACGATAACCAATACCTCTTTTAGATTTGATCGTATAATTAGCCCCAATTTGTTCTAATTTTTTTCTTAAATTAGAAATAAAAACAAATAGCACATTCACATCAACATCATCATCAATATCCCAAATAGCTTCAAGTATTCTTTCACTATTTAAATAAACATTTTTGTTGTGAATTAATAGCTCCATAAGCTTATATTCTTTATTTGTTAATTTTATACTTTTTATTGCTTTGATAGTATAATCACCCTCTAAAAGCTTAATATTTCCTATTTCTAAACTAGGAATCGATTTACTTCTTCTTGTTAATGCTCTAATTCTAGCTAAAAGCTCAGCCATTTGAAATGGTTTAGTCAAATAATCATCAGCACCACTATCAAGCCCTTCAATTTTATCACTAAGCATACTCTTTGCTGTTAAAACTAAAATTGGTGTCATATTTTTAATATTACGAATTTGCTTGATAGCCGTAAGACCATCCATATTTGGCATCATAATATCCATAATTATTAAATCATAGCTACTATAATTTAAAAAATCTAAAGCCATAAGACCATCATAAGCATAATCAACATCATATTTGTTAATTACTAATATTTTACCAAGAGCTTTAGATAAATCCTTATCATCTTCAACTAATAATATTTTCATAGATTCACCTTCATTTTCATTTTAGCACCAACTTTTATAAAAATCTAGAAAAAATTTAACTTTCATTACTATTAATTATTATATTCGTTTCGCAATTTTTACATTTTTTTAATTTTGCGAAATAAAAAAAGCATTTCTGCTTTTTATAAATTAATCGTTTTAGTATTATTTAAATTTTCATTTTTGTGAGAAATATAAATTATCGTTTTATTAGCTTTGATTAAATTGCTTTTAATAATTTGAGCATTATTATCATCTAGAGCACTACTAAATTCATCAAGCAAAAAAATTGGTCTTTTTGTTGCATAAGCAATTGCTATCATTAATCGCTGTAATTGCCCAATGGAAATACCACCACCAGCCTCACTAAGCTTACTATCTAAACTAATTTCTTTATCTAATGCAGCAAATTCTAAAGCTTCCTTCATTAAAGTCTCATCAGTAGTGGCAAGTAGCTTGAAATTTTCATAAACCGTACCACTAAAAAGCATCTGACGTTGGGGAACATAGGCAAATAATGATCTTAATGAATTGATTTCTTTTAGATTTTCATCATAAGCCTTTAAATAGCCACTAGCTGGCTTTAAATAACCTTGTAGTAATAAAAATAGTGTCGATTTACCTACTCCCGATTCACCCTTTATTTCTACAATATCACCTTTGTTAATTTTAAAGCTTAAATCTTTAATTATAAAATCATCACCATAGGCAAAGCATAAACTCTTAGCCTCGATATAATTAAAATCATCTATATTTATGAATCTAGGATATTGTTTAATTTTAATACTATTTATTCTTTCTTTGCTAACTAACGCTTCACTATATTTATTAATATATGATGAAATATTTAATACTGGTCCTTCAATATGACCAATAAGCTCGATTATTGCAAGAAGACCACCAATTCCTAAGGCGCCTTTATTAATAGCAAGTGCACCATAGGCAATAAATAGAGCGTATAAAATATTACTTCCAAGACTAGTTAAATTATAAGCAAATATCTGAAAATTATATTTTTTGTTTAAAGCATATTTTAATTCTTGTTCTCTTTTGCTATAAAAATTCAAAAAAGAGTTACTAGAATTATAAACATAAATTAAATCATCATTATTTAAAATTTCATTAGTAAATTTATTAATATCGTCATTTTTAGCTAAATAGTTCTTATTCAATGCTTTAATATTCTTATAATAAATTAAAGCGCCTATAAGCATAGCTATTCCAATTACGATAAGCATTAGCATAACCTTATAATCAATTATTAAAATTAAGATAAAGGAAGCAATAAACCTAACAGCGTCAAAAACGATTCTAGGGGCTATATTTAATTCACCTTCAACAATGTTTTTAATGTCCATGTTATAATTTTGCATTAGGGTTGAACTATGGATATCATCAAGAAAATAACAGCTAAGACGCTTTTCAATAAGTATTCTTTTTAAAGCTAGTTCTCTTTTTACAACTAATCTAGCATACAAAATATTTTCGATAAATTTAAAGGCAATACCTATTGTAATACATAAAATCATTAATAAAAGATAAAATTTAAGCTTATCCTTATTATCGATATTATCTAATAAATATTTTGAAAATAAAGAAACTAAAACAAGACATATTGATGATAAACTATTAAGTACTCCCAGTATTATCCATTTATAATTTTTAGGAATTTTTATTACATCCATTTAGCATAAATCCTCCTTAAAATTCTAAATTTTAAACTAAAGCAATAAAGCCTGTAGCTTATTCCCTTAAGTTTATGAAGCTTATCATTTTTATAATAGCCATATACCTTAGCAAAGGCCGAA
Source organism: uncultured Mollicutes bacterium (assembly GCA_937905855.1). Lineage (GTDB taxonomy): Bacteria > Bacillota_I > Bacilli_A > Acholeplasmatales > Anaeroplasmataceae > CAKQDS01. Next base: position 2,628 of record CALCWU010000233.1, on the reverse strand, counting down.
GCCTCATCAATTATTTCATAACTAAGCTGATGATCACCAATCATTCTTAGTTTATGATTTTTTAAAATTTTTACTACTCTATGAAGAACAAACGAACCATCAGCACGCTTATAAAAAATAATATCATTTTTTTTAATATGATCTATTTTCATTAGCATAACCTTACATCCAGTATGAAATAAGGGCTGCATTGAGCTACCCTTAATTGGAAAAACAAACATTTTATTATTTTCAAACGCCTCTAGCATTGTTTCATAAAAATCATTAACCTTAATCATCTAATAAACCTTTTTTTCTTAAGGAATTAATAAATTCATGCAAGTCCTTGTCTAAAGTCTTAGCATCCACCTCAAATTCATCATAAACAAGTTTGAAAAGCTCATCATATGTTAAATCATCTTTTAATGAATTATAAATAAAGGCACCAACCTCATTTGTTTTTAAAATAACATCTAAAGATACAGCATAGCTATTAAGTGGTAAAATCACATATTCACCAGCTATATTTTTCAAAATACTATTATCTTTAATTTTCATTAATAGCACCTCTTTTTACTAAATAATCGTGTAAATATATTGCAGCACTATCATCAGGAGTGCAACTAAATTTGATAAGCTCTTTATTAAGAATTTCATCAATACAATCATTCCAAACATCCTTAGTTTCCTCTGATGGTAATAAAATTTGACCAAGTAAGAGGCTAAATGCTTGCATCTTTAAAATATTAGAAGCCTTATTTTCTAAGGCTTGACTAAGAAAAACTATTACCTTAAGCTTAGCACTAATATTATTACAAACAAAATGCTTGCCACTCCAAGGATTACTTACAATATAAATACCATCTTCTCTAAGCTCTAAAATATTTTTATCATCATTAATACATAAAGCCTTATAATTTCTTTCCCAAAGTCTTCTTTGTGTTGATTTTCCCGTTCCACTTTTTGCACAAAACAAAATTCCATTGTTATTATATGAAATTGCTGAAGAATGAATAAATAAACATTTTTTATAATTTTTAAGCCAATAAACAAAAGCATATTGGCTCAATAAATATTCAATATCAAAGCCTTGTTCACATAAATAAATATCTACTGTTCTATCTTTATAGATAATATAGCCAGCAAGCTTATTATTTAAATATTGAAGCTGGACTAAATAATCATCACTGCGATAAATATCATAATATTTTGTATGATTTAATTTAACCATATTATCAAGCTTAGGTAAGCTTTTAATAGTATTCAAGAAAAACATAGCCTCTTTATTAGTTTGATATTTAAATGCACTTTTAAACTCATTTAAATATAACAAGTTAAGATTAATTATTAATCCACCGGCTTCAATATTCATAAATATAACTCCTAATTAAATTTGCTTAAAATAAAATCCTTAACTAATGCTTCTGTAGAATCAACCTGCATATCACTTAACACCTTAATAAATGAAGTGGATATTTCATTCATAAAATAAACCTTATTATTCTTTTCAATATAAATTACAGCAGTTAAATCTTCTTTTTCATGACCAAGGCAATTATCAACAACAAGACCAAATTGATATTTTCCATCAGCTATTGCCTTATCATCCTTAAAGCTATGCGCGCTACATTTAAAGCCAGTTTCAATAATACTTGCAATAAAGCTACTAGCATTACCGCCATTATAATAAGAGCTTATTTTGTCATTACCAAGCTCATCGCTTTTCATAACAATAACACCAAAATCAGTAGCATCAGCAAATATACTGCTATCAAATTTACCACCGAAACGTATCATAGCAAGCGTTAATTCATTATTCTTAACCTCACCAATTATTGAAGCCTCTGTATTATATTTACTATAATCAATTTCCTCTATAGTATTATTTGCTGTTTTAATAATATAATTATTTAACACAACACGAGGATAACTACTACCTGTAATAATTAAAATGAAGCTACCATCTTGAGGTGTAGCAAGTGAGGCTGTTATTCTCTCACTATAATTACCATCGGTAATTTGGCTTATATTACCACTACTATTCTTAAATAAAATATAATAATGACTTGGGGTTCCATATTTACTTGAAATATTTATTTCCACAGAGCTAGCATTTTTAACACTAAATTTAGGCTCAAGAACTACACCATTACCATCAATATTATATTTAGCAAGTGAAGTATCACTCTTATTACCACCAATTCTTAATTCGCCACCATACACTCCACCATAAGAAGCATTAAATTCCTTATCACCAATTTTAAAATTTAAATTAGCCTGATAATTAGTATTAGCTACACCATGATTTTTAAAATCAACAACTACATCACCTTCGCTTGGTCCAATAGGATCTATCGGATCAACAGTTGGTTCCTTTAAAGAATCAAGAGCACTTTTAATAGCTACAAGTCTTTGATAATTTACAACAAGAGCCTTTTCCTTAGAATTTAAAGCATTATAGGCACTATAAGCCGCATTAATTTTTGCTTCATCATTCAAAGTAGGAACATCTGGTAATGAAGCAATTAAGCTAATTACATTATCAACCTTATTTTGATCTGGCTCAGCTGATGAAAAATCATTTGGATATGCAAGATCAACCCATTCAGGATGATCAATATAAGGATTACGATTATGCTGATAATTATC
>CALCWU010000232.1 GCA_937905855.1 uncultured Mollicutes bacterium | reverse complement strand
AATAAGAGTGAAACATTTTTAGATAATAATGCTGATTTTGTTTTTAATGAGGATGTTGTTGAGGTAGTTAAAAAAATTAAGAAATATATGAAATAAGGAGCTAATTATAGCTCCTTTACATTTATTTCTCCAGCAATTGATTGCTGAAAATAATTTTTAATTGTATTATAATCATTTGTTTGACCTAAAACCCACATTAGCTTTGTAACACAGGCTTCAGTTGTCATATCTAGGGCTGGGATAACTCCAAGCTCTAAAACCTTATTTCCTACCTCATAAATACTAAAATCTGATTCCTCATATAGACATTGACTTGTGACAACTACAGGTATTTTTTTATTTATTGCTTCTTTAATAGGCATTGTAAAATCGTTATCCTCAAAAGGAATTCCTCCAATACCAAACGCCTCAATAACAATACCTTTAATGCCTGTTTTAATTAAAGAAGAGATAATATTTGGATTTAAACCGGGAATTAATTTTATTAAAATGATATTATCATCATATTTTGTGTTTAAAACAGATTCTTTTTTTTCAGGAATTTTAAATAGCTTAGATATACCTAGGCCTTTAGAATCAATTGTTCCAACTGATTTCATATTGATTGATTCAAAGGCATGAAAGCCAGTCGTACGAACCTTTACAGCTCGACAGCCTAAAATAATTTTGCGATCAAAGGCCATATAAATACCAGGAATACCACTAGAGGCCATTGCAAAGGCATAGTGAAGATTGCTTATACCATCAGTAAGAGGATGGGATATTGGCAGCTGGGAACCTGTAAATACTACAGGTATAGAAGGGCTTTGTATCATATAGCTTAGCATAGAGGTTGTATAAGCCATAGTGTCAGTACCATGAGTTACAACAATACCATCATATTTTTTTAGATTGTTATAAATAGCTTTAGCAATAATTACCCAATCCTTAGGGGAAATATTAGTGCTATCCTTACACATTAAATCTAAAACACTTAAATTAATATCTAAATTATGAAGGCCAAATTCCTTTAATATTTCTTGACTATTTGAAGGAACAAGTCCTTCCTTAGATACAATAGAAGAAATTGTTCCACCAGTTGTTATTAATAATATATTTTTCATTTTAGCCCCTTAAATCTATTGGTGATAATTTCTACTAATTCAGTAGGTACATAATTTTTTATATCAACACCAAATGACACAAGCTCTTTAATAGCAGATGATGATATAAATTGATTTTTTGACGAAGGAAATAAAAGCATTGTTTCTACATTTGGGTTTATATCATGATTATATTGAAATAGGCTAAATTCATTTTCATAATCTTGATAATTTCTAAGACCTCTAATTATACAGCCAATGTTATTTTTAGCACAATAATTAACAACTAAATCTTGACTTTCCTCAACATAGACGTTTTTTAAATCCTTGGTAACAAGCTTAATCATTTCTACTCGTTCCTCTATTGTAAATGTTGATTTTTTAAACATATTGTAGGAAACAAGAATATGTAATTCATCAAACATCTTTGCTGCGCGTTTTATTATATCTAAATGTCCATTACTAAGTGGATCAAATGATCCGGGATATACTGCCTTCATAAAGCCTCCAAA
>CALCWU010000231.1 GCA_937905855.1 uncultured Mollicutes bacterium | reverse complement strand
TATGACCTGTGCTTAATACCTTTGGATTATCTTTATTAGCTGTATAGTCATTTCCTGTACCAATTATTGAATTATTACCAATTGTTGTATTCTTATCAATAATAGTATTTTCAATATAGCAATTTTCACCGATTATAACATCGTTTAGAATAACACTATCCTTTAATACACTACCCTTGCCAACTCTAACACCAGGTGATAATACACAATTATCAACTGTACCATTAATTAAGCAACCATTTGATAACAAAGAAGTATTAACCTTAGCATTTTCTCCAACCTTAACTGGCGGTAAATCCTCTGAACGAGTATATATCTTCCAATTATTGTCATATAGGTCTAAAGAGCAATCATGACATAGCTCTAAATTTGCTTCCATATAAGAATCATATGTTCCTACATCTTTCCAGTAATCATAATATTCATAAGCAAATACACGCTTATTAGTAATCATATCAGGAATAATATGCTTACCAAAATCAAGATCCTCAATATCAGGATGTGCTTCGATTGCATCAATTAGGGCCTTAGTTGAGAATACGTAAATTCCCATTGATGCTTTATTTGATTTAGGCTCTTTTGGTTTTTCTACAAAATTCTTAATTCTTAGATTTTGATCTGTTTCTAGGACACCAAATCTAGATGCTTCCTCAATTGGAACAATTTTTGCAGCAATTGTTAAATCGGCACCTGTTTGCTTATGTTGCTCAATCATCTTTGAGTAATCCATTTTATAAATGTGATCTCCGGAAAGAATTAGTACATATTCTGCAGCATAACGTTTAACGAATTCAAGATTTTTTCTTACAGCATCAGCTGTTCCTTCATACCAAGAACGATTTGGCTGAAGAAGAGTGACAAAGCTATCTCTTCGGTCAAGGTCCCATGGCTTTCCAACACCAATGTGTTCATTTAATGATAATGGTAAATATTGAGTTAATATACCAATTTGGAATATTCCTGAATTTGTACAATTTGATAGTGCAAAATCAATAATTCTAAATTTACCAGCGAATGGTACTGCGGGTTTACTTCTTTTTTCTGATAATATATCTAAGCGAGAACCACGTCCACCCGCTAAGATTAAAGCCAAAGTTTCCATTTTATTCCTCCTATAACTTTTTATACAAATCTATGTATGCTTGGGCTGATTTATTCCAGCTATAGTCTTTATCCATAGCTTGTTTAACTAAATTATTCCATGCCGCTTTATCATTATATGTGTCAATTGCAAAGAACATAACATCCTTTAAATTGAACGCATTATAATTTGTAAAGCTAAATCCAGTTCCTTTGCCATTATATTTGTTATATGGCTCAACTGTATCTTTTAAACCACCAGTTTCTCTTACAAGTGGTAAAGTTCCGTAACGCATTGCAATCATTTGTCCTAAACCGCATGGTTCAAATTTTGATGGCATTAAGAAGATGTCAGAGCCTGCGTATATTTTTTGGGCAACATCATCATTATAGCCAATATAGCATTTAAATCTATTTGGATATCTTTGGGCCATTGCGTTAAAATAATCTTCGTATTTTTTATCGCCACTACCCATAAGAATAAAATTAGCATTGCTATAATTTATAACATCCTCAAGGATTGGCATAAATAAATCAATTCCTTTTTGTTCAACCAATCTAGAAACTAAGCCAAAGAGTGGTGCATCTAAATTAGGAGCTAAGCCAAATTGTTCTAAAAGGGCTTTTTTATTCTCTTCCTTACCTATCTTTACAGAAGAAGAGTCATAATTATAGAATAAATGATGGTCTGTCTTAGGGTTATATTTGTTCACATCTATACCATTTATGATTCCATAGAAATCATAATATCTTAAGCCAAGCATATCATTTAAACCATAACTATATTCGGGTGTCAAAACTTCATTTTTATAGGTTTGACTTACGGTTGTCACAATTCCTGCTTCCATAATAGCACATTTCATAAAATTAAGTGCACCATTAAATTCCAAAGAGTTTGAATATGGTAGGAACAAAATTTTTAGTAAATCCATTGAATATTGACCTTGATATTGAATATTATGAATACTAAACATTGTTTTTACATTTGTATAGTAACCATAAAATTGGTAGTTGCTTTTAATAATATAAGGTATTAATCCTGTTTGCCAATCATTGCAATGAAGAACATCTGGATAAAAATTAATAACCTTAATTGCTTCTAAAACAGCAAAATCAAAATAAGCAAATCTTTCTCCATCGTCATCGTAGCCATATAAGCCATCTCTTCCAAAATATCTTTCATTGTCAATGAAATAATAAGTTATTCCATTAGAAACTGCTTGCATCACGCCAACATATTCTTGACGATTGTTTATTCTGACATAAGCATACCCACAATAAGAGGCAATATTTTTCTCCTTTATTTTTTTGTAATATGGCATTATTACTCTAACATCACAACCATTTTCCTTTAGGGCCTGTGGTAGAGCACCAATTACATCGGCGAGTCCTCCTGTTTTAGCATAAGGAGCACCCTCACTGGCGCATATTAATATTTTCATGCTCTCACCTTTCAATTCTTAAATATGTAAAATTTCGTCATTAATATTATAGCAAATGATAAGCGCTTTCTCAAGAAAAAATAAAAAAATGCTGTAAAAAAATGTTTTTTAAAATATGATAAAGAAAAAATATGGAAAAAGTAAAAAAAATCAATTTACATAATAATAAAATAATGATATAATAAATAGGTACAACGATATAAAAATATCTTTTTTAGAAAGGATTTAATATAAATGAGAGCAAATACAAAAACTAAATCTAAGAATACGAAGACTAAATTTAATTGGACTAAAGAATTAATATTTTTAATCATTGGTTTAGTGGCAATGATTATTGTAACAATAGTGTTGGCGTTACCAAGTGATACTAAGAAAATTTATGATAAATATACTGAGGCTGGTGCTTCACTTGATAGTGATCATGTATATAGTACAATAAATTATAAAAAGCTTAAGAAGAATATAGCTTCTCAAGGTGAAAATGATGTGTTATATGTATTTTATGGTTCAACATCATGTTCAAATTGTGTTAGTGCTATTCAAACAATAAATACAGCAGCAAAGAGCTTTGAAATTGATAAGGTTTATTATTTTGATGCTACATTCATTGATTCAGTTGAAGATAAAGAAAATGCTGAATTCTTGGCAAATGTAGACAAGAAGGAAGTTGAACTTGGTGGTGTTGATTTATTAAGCTATCCTGCAATTTGGGTTTATAAAGGTGGAAAGTTAGCCTTTACAACAGATTCATATAAGGCGACTGATAGTTCTACTACAATTGAGGGAACTTGGAAGCTTGCTGCATATCATGTATTTGGTACAAAATGGTAAAATAAAGAAATGAAAACTGAGATTGATTTTAGATTGGTCTCAGTTTTAAAACTATTATAGGAGTTATTTTATGATACAACAAATAAAACTAGAAATTAAAAAATACTTAGAAAAATACTATCTAGAAAAATATCAAACTGCAATAAATATAATTGTTGAGGAGCCAAAGAAGGCTGAACTTGGTGATATTTCAATTCCAATGTTTAGTGTTGTTAAAACCTTACGTAAGCCTTTGCCTGAAA
>CALCWU010000230.1 GCA_937905855.1 uncultured Mollicutes bacterium | reverse complement strand
TTCTAATAGCATCAATACAAAGTCCTTCTTCATTATGACGATAATCTTTTAATAATGTATGTTCAACATAGTAGCTCTTTCCACATCCTGGTGTACCATATACTATTAAATTTGTACCTGGATGTTCAAAATTATAATCATATTCAAATTGAGTTTTTTCATTGAATATTTCTTCAATATAATCAATTGTTGCTTCGTCGGATAATCTTCCAGAACTTGGTCTTTGTTTAAGACCATATTTAAGTAAATTTTGATATTTTAATCTATCATCAGTAATATGTTTTAATAACTTAAACCTAATATAGTTTCCTTTATAGTCGCTTATCTTTTTACTTGACTTCAAAAATTCAGTATCATTAATAGCATCATTTTCATTTAAATCTTTTTTAATTACAATACACTTATACTTAATTTGACTTATTGGTGTATTTAGATATATGTATGCAATATCTCCAATATCAGCTGAACCGAATGAATTATCTTGTCTCCAATCAATAATGCCATTTATTTCAAATATTTTATCAAAATAATAAATATCCTCAGCAGTAACCAAAAAATATTGTCTATGACGTTTTATCAAATCAAAATAATCATTGAATAATTTTTGAATTAATTCATTTGGTTTTAAATTATCAAAAAGTCCTAAATCATCTATTTTATAACATACTTTTTCTAATTTTTGATTTTCAGCTAAAATGTCTTGCCCAATAGTATTATCATGATTACTAATTGTTAGAAATAATGATATTACATCATTATTCTTATTAAAATTTGGTTTAATATCATATCTTCCAAAGTGGATATTATTCGCTTTAGTATTAACTTGACTTCCAGCTTTAATTGCAATATCTAATTTAATGTCACCAAAAAAACTAACGTCAAAATATTGATTTTTAAATTCTTTACCTTTTTTATCATCACATACTGTTACTTTACCTTCACATAAACCGTTATTTATTCTCAATTGTTTAACAAAAATTTCAAGAAGTTTTTTAAAGTTGTAATATTTTTGATCAATTATTTCTTCGTCTTTAATATAAGCATAATCAGCCAATTTAATAGATTGTTTCAAATGCTCTAAATTAGCGTTATCAACGTTTGCTAATGAAAGAATTTTATCAATTAAAAGATTATTTTCTTTAATTATCTTACCATACTTAATTCCAAAAATGGTAATTGCTAATTCTTTGTCAATGTAATAATTATAAATTTCATTTAAGTATTTTGCTACCTTATTAATATCATTCAATTCATTCATCCATATATCTCCCTTTACAATCTCGAATCATTAAAATAGCGATTGTTTTTTATATCCTTCCTGAATTTCATTTTCATCAAATTCAATCCAAGAGCCTGTTTTATTTAGTATTGTTATTTTCTTTGGAATATCAAATAAAACAGGATTTTTAAAATTATACATATAAGCTCTTTTAAATTTCTTTTGACCTAAATAATTATTAGATTCAATTTCATATTCAGCATCTTCATATGAATAATTTTCTCCTATATGCCAATACACATAATCTTCATATGATATTTGTTCTACTGATATAAAATCTACATATCCATAAATAAGATTTGTTTTACTTTTTAATAAAGCAATTTTACCTCTTTTATTAGTTGAATGAAGTCTTACATCACAAGGCCTAATTCCTTTTAATATATCTAATAAATATTCTTCATACATTGATAAAGCATACATTATAATTTACCTTCACTTTGAAGTTTTTCTTTTTCAATAACAGCATTTTCAATTAATACAATTAATTTATCTATTTCTTCATTATGATTATTTTTATTCCAAAATTTAATTACATATTTTAAGTCAATTAAAAAAGCATATATTGATTCATATTTATTTTCATTATTGTTTTTCCATTCAGCAATAGAAAAACCAATATAATGAATTAAATCATTTGTATTAAATTTATTATTATACATATTATAAGGCAAGATAAAAGCATTTCTAATATCCTTTATCTTTATATTATTTTTCTTTAAATAGTCACCATAAGTAATTTGTTTTTGAATTGATGTAGTTTCTGGAAGATCACTTGATTCCTTTGTTGTTCCAAACCTATAATATTTAGAATCTATAATATATGCAATATTAGTCTTTTCATCAATAAAAATTGAATCTGGTCTTAGTTCTGAGCTTGGAATCTTTTTAAATGAATCACTAACCAAATACCAACTTGCCTTAGGATTAAATTCTTTTAAATCTTTTTGATTACCAAATATTGAATCAATCATTCTTTCAAAAATATAATAATAAGAATCTACGCCATATACAAATTCGTCATTTTCATTCTTTCCATCTAATCCTTCAATAACTTTTAACATATGATTAAACCTTAATTTTTTATAATCATCAAAAGATCTATCAATTTCACTTCTTAAAGCATATAAATATTGATCTTTAATTTTATTATTGAATGGTTTTGTTTCAATTGTTTTTGAATTAAGATTAAACAACCAACCAATAATATCTATGCTTTTCTTAATACAATATTTATGAATATCTACAATTATATTGTCATAGTTTTTTCTAACCTCAACAACGATATCGTTAAAAATAATATTCCCATTAGAAATAATTGGTTGATTTTGCATTGTTCGTTTCCAATTAATTTTGCCATGTTGATTTTTCTTTATCTCTTTTTCACGATTAACATAAATTCCATTATTTAAATAATCTTTAATAATCCATAAATATGATAATAATGCAAATCTATCCTTAGATAATGTAGATTCAATTTTACTTTTATCAGCACTTAAAGTTTTAGCTATTTCAATAGTTCTTAAAATTGCTAAAACATCTTTTCTAAACTCTTTCATATTAGTTTGAAAATTTGCTAAATCATATGATTCAGGGTAATAAAAGTCAATATAATCATTTTTAATCTTAATTCCAATGAAGGAATCATTAACTTTACCAGTTACCTTATGTGTTATTATATTTCTATCATTTTTCATAGGTATTAATGCTCACTTGTTTTAAAAAAGTTATCAACAAATACTTCTTCACCTT
>CALCWU010000229.1 GCA_937905855.1 uncultured Mollicutes bacterium | reverse complement strand
TCCAATTTTGTTTTTGCAGGTTCATAGTCACACGCAAAAAAAGTAAAAATTGAAAAAATCAAAAGCATTAAACAAAATACTCTTTTAAATTTCATCTTTATCATCCTTTCTTGCCATTGGATGGGTATGATTATACATATCCTTTAAATGGCTTTTTTCTATATGAGTATATATTTGAGTAGTTGAAATATCTTCATGTCCTAAAAGCTCCTGCACCATTCTTAAATCCGTTCCATTTTCAAGAAGATGCGTTGCAAAGCTATGACGAATTGTATGAGGTGTAACCTCTTTTGTTATACCATTTTCTATAGCAAGATTTCTAACATATTTAAAGAATCCCTGTCTAGATATTTGTTCTCCTTTATAATTATAAAATAATAATGAACCAGGCACCTTGCAAATTTCATTTCTACCATGCTCAATGTAATCTCTTATGGCAGATGCTGCCATATCACCAAGTGGTACCATTCTTTCTTTGTTTCCCTTACCAATCACATCAATGTATTTAGCATTTAAATGAATGTTAAGGGTTGTAAGATTTAAAAGCTCGCTGACTCTTAAGCCAGTTGCGTAAAGTGTCTCCATCATTGCTTTATTTCTTTTTCCAAGAGGAGTATCTGTTTTTATTGAATCAAGCATTTTTGTTATTTCCTCTTGGGTTAAAACCACAGGGAGCTTTTTATCAAGCTTTGGCTTATCAATAAATATTGCCGGATTATCTTGGGTTCTAAATTCTCTGCAAATGAATTTATGAAATTCCTTAATAGCTGTTATTTTTCTTGCAATAGTTTGTTTAGAAACACCTTTCTTTTTTAGTGAATTTAAATATTTCTTAATGTGGCTTGAATCTATATCAACAGCTTCTCTTACATTTTCATATGTTAATAAAAAATCAGCATACTGATTTAAATCACTTATGTAGCTTATAACAGTATTTTTAGCAAGTCTTCTTTCGCTTTCTAAATAATATTTAAAATCGGTTATTTCATATAATTCTTGATCAGTAGGACGTTTTTTCATTTCAAATCACTATCCTTTAAGATTTGTTTTATTTTTTTCAAAATAGGGTATTCTCTATTGTAAACAAGCTTTTGAACCATATTTTTATTCATTGCTTCATATTTTTGTATAGCCTCTTCAATATCAAAAAAACATATTTCTTCGATAAATGAATCGCCATAGGAAACATGGTGTGGCTTTGTTTTCTTAACAATACTGCATAAAAAGTAATTATTTACATTTTTTCGCTTAATAAGATTATATTCATCATAAACAACGCCTAAATAGCTTAAGATTTTACATTCGTAGCCAATTTCTTCATCTAATTCCCTAATTAAAGCTTCTCTTAAACCTTCACCATCTTCAACTCCACCGCCAGGAGTTTCATAATAATCTCTATGACCAAAATCATCATCACCTACAATATGAAGTAAGCATATCTTATTTTCTTCGTTTAAAACAAAGCCTCTAGCAATTAATCTTGTATGGGTATATCCAACATTTTTATATTCTGTATCATGAAGTGATAAATCAATAACTTCCATTATATAAACTCCTCAAAAACAATATTTCCAAGATCAATTCCTTTTTTTGTGAATTTTAGGTAAGAATCATTTATTTCTAGTAATTCTTTCTTTATCCATTTATCTAAATTAAATTTCAAAATTGGATTTTCATGATATTTATTATAATATTCAGCTAAATTAACACCATCAATTTTTCTTAATCCCATTAAAAAGAATTCCTTCTTTTCATCTTCAATACTTAGTTTTTCTATTATTGGATCTAATATGCCATTAATATATTTAGAAATATTACAAGTATTTGTCCATCTCTTGTGATTTAAATATGATGTTGCACCTAAACCTACACCAATATATTCTTCTTTGTTCCAATATATAAGATTATGTCTACTTTGGTAATTTGACTTAGCATAATTACTGATTTCATATCTTTCAAATCCAAAATCAGTAAGCTTTTTTATAACAAGGTCACTCATATCAGCAATTAAATCTTCATCTGGAATATTAATCAAATTATTCTTTAGTTCATAGCTTAATATTGTTTTATCCTCTAAAATTAGGCTATAATAGCTAATATGCTTAATTTTTAGTTCATTTATGATAGCTAAATCATTCTTAAGCGATGTTAAATCTTGCTTTGGCAGTCCATACATCATATCAATGTTAATATTATTTAAGCCTA
>CALCWU010000228.1 GCA_937905855.1 uncultured Mollicutes bacterium | reverse complement strand
CCTTATCTATAAAGGAAATGACAGGCATTCCTATTAAGCTTTCATCAAGTGGTGAAAAGCTTGATTCCCTAGAAATTTTCTATCCTGATCGTTTAGCTGATCGAATTTTAGGTATGGGTGATGTTTTATCATTAATTGATACAGTCAAGGATAATATTGACGAAGAAGAAATGATGAATATGGCTGAAAAAATGGCCAGCAATAAATTCAATTATAATGACCTTTTAAAGCAATTTAAAATGATTAAGAGAATGGGTTCTATTTCTAAAATATTTGGTTTCTTACCTGGACTTGGAAAAATTAAAGAGGCGGTTAAGAATGTTGATGATAGAGCTTTTGATTTTATGGAGGCAATTATTTCTTCAATGACAGAGGAAGAAAGACGTAATCCTGATTTGATTGATTCATCATCAAAGCGTAGAGAACGTATTGCCAAGGGTTCAGGAAGAAGCATTCAAGAGGTTAATAGATTAAGAAATTCACTCGATACGATGAAAAAAACAATGAAGCAAATGAATGGTATGAGTGAAACAGATATGAAGCGTATGCAGCAAAATGTAGCAAATGGTAATATGGCTGGTATGGCTCAACCTAAAATCCATAAGGGTAAGGGTAAAGGCAAGGGTAGCTTCAGATATTAGGAGATAAAATGATCGTTACTAGTTTAAATGAATTAAATAATTTAGAGGAAATTTTAATAAATACTGATGCCCTAATGGCTGGTTGCGATTTATTTTCAACAATAAATTATCAAAGTTTTACTAAGGATGAACTTAAAAGTATTTTAAATAGCTGTCATAATCATAATAAGAAGTTTGTATTAAAGCTTAATTTGATGCTTCATGAGCCAATGATTGAAGAATTTAGAAGTTTTGTTCTTGAATTTTTAGATGCTGATTTATTTTATGTTACTGATTTAGGGGCTTTAAACATTTTAAAGGAATTAAATCTAGAGGATAAAATTATTTATGATCCGAATACTCTTATTTGTAATCATCTTGATGCCTTAATTTATAGTGATAATGCCAAGCTTACTATTGGTCTTAGTGAAGAAATAACGTTAAATGATGTTAATAAAATAGCTTCATATGTTAATAAAAATATTTTTTATAAAATATTTGGTTATCAGCAAATGAGCTTTAGCAAGCGTCATCTAGTATCCTTATATTTAGAAGAAAATAATATAGTTACTAAAAATCCAAAAGGAATTTATTATTTAAAGGAAGAAACAAGAAACGAGCTTTATCCAGTTTTAGAGCGTGAATATGGAACTATTATTTTTAGAAGCTATGTTCTAAATTTACTTAAGGAGCTTAAAAATATAAATGCTAGATATTTATTTGTTGAGTCTTTTTTGCTTAATAATAAACAAATTACAACTGTTTTGAAATGTGTTAAGGCCATTTTAAGCGATGAGATGACAAATGAAGAAGCTTTAAGGATTATTAAAGAACTAGATTTACAAAGTGAAGATGGCTTCCTTTATAATGATACAGTTTATATAAAGGTTGGTGATACAAATGTCTAAATATGAGCTTTTAGCACCAGCTGGTGATTTAGAAAAATTAAAAATGGCAGTTTTATATGGAGCCAATGCCGTTTTTATTGGTGGAGAACGTTATTCTCTTCGTTCTCGTGCTTCTAATTTTTCAATAGCTGATATTAAAGAAGGCGTTAAATTTGCTCATGAGCATAATGCCCGTGTTCACGTTACCTGCAATATAGTTATGCATGAATCAGATATTGAGGGAATTAAAGAATATTTAATTGCTCTTGATGAAGCTAATGTTGATGCGATTATTGTTTCAAGCCCAGCTATTATGAAAATTGCTAAGGAGTACACAAATCTTGAGGTTCATGCCTCAACGCAGGCTTCAATTTTAAATACAGAAGCAATGAAGTTTTATGAAAGCCTAGGAGTTAAAAGAATAGTTTTAGCTAGAGAGGCAACTTTAGAGGAAATTAAGCTAATTAGAGAGCATACCAAGCTTGATTTAGAGGTATTTATTCATGGTGGTATGTGTATGAGCTATAGTGGAAGGTGTATGCTATCAAATGTTTTAACTAATCGTGATGCTAATCGCGGTGGGTGTGCTCATA
>CALCWU010000227.1 GCA_937905855.1 uncultured Mollicutes bacterium | reverse complement strand
AGAGGTAATTCTGGAGTTATTTTATCACAATATTTTAGAGGTGTTTATCAAGGTATTAAAGAAGCAAGTGATAATGTATTATCAATTTCTGACTTTATTAACTGCCTTGAATGTGGATATAAAATTGCTTATAAGGCTGTTATGAATCCTGTTGAGGGAACAATTCTTACTGTTGTTCGTGAAGCAGCTGAGGCTGTTGTTGCAAATTGTTCAAAATTTAAAACTATTGAGGCTGTTTTAGAGGCGTATGTTAAGCAAGCAAGAATTACTCTAGAGCACACACCAGATTTATTACCTGTATTAAAAGAAGCAGGAGTTGTCGATAGTGGTGGCGCTGGCTTTATTAAAATCGTTGAGGGTATGATTTTAGCTTTAAAGGGTAGAATTCTTGAATCAAATGATAATAATGTTGAAGAGCAATCTGGCGCTGAACGTCTTGGCGAAGTTGACATTAAATATGGCTATTGTACTGAGTTTATCATTGACTTAAAGAATAAGGACGCTTTCCAAGAATCAGATTTAAAAGCTCCACTTAGCTTAATGGGTGATTCTCTTGTTTTAGTTCAAGATGAAAACTTAGTCAAGGTTCACGTTCATACTAACACACCAGGTGAGGCTTTGAATACTGCTCAAAAATATGGGGAATTTGTAAAAATTAAGGTTGAAAATATGCGTTTGCAGCATTCAGAATTAATAAATAAGACTGAAGAAGTAAAGGCAAAGGAACGTAAAAAATATGCAATCATTGCTGTTTGCTTTGGTGAAGGAATAAAAAACACATTTAAAGAGCTTGGCGTTGATTATGTTATAGAGGGTGGACAAACTATGAATCCATCAACTGAAGCCTTTGTTAATGCAATTGAAGAGGTTAACGCTGATAATGTAATTATTTTACCAAATAATGGTAATGTTATTATGGCTGCTGAACAGGCAATTGGTCTTTGCCCTACATCAAATGTTAGAGTTTTAAAGGCAAAAACAGTTGCACAGGGTTATGCTTCATTGATGGCTTTTGACCAAACAGCAGATTTAGATACTAATTGTTCAGAAATGACAAATGCAATTAATAATGTTAAATCAGGAGAGATAACTTATTCAATAAGAGATACAGAAATTAATGGCATAAAGATTTGTGCTAATGATTATATGGGTATTTCTGATGGTGAAATTGTTGTTTCAACTAAAGAAAGAGTAGAAGCAACTCATGAACTTTTAAAAAAGAGAATTGATGAAGATAGTGAAATTGTTACAATTTTCTATGGTAGTGATGTTTCAAGTGATGAAGCAGAGGAGCTTGTTGATTTCTGTCAAAAATTAAATGAGGATTTAGAGGTAGAACTAATTGATGGCTCACAAGAGATTTATTCTTATATTATCGCAATTGAATAATTAAATTAGACGTAGTGAATTATCACTACGTTTTTACTTAAAAGGAGTTTTTTAATGAAAATTGAGGAAATGAAGGGTATTGGTGAAAAAACAGCAAAGATTTTAAATGAAAAAAATATTTATACAGACCTTGATTTAATTCATTATATTCCTAGAAAATACGAATTATATGAGGTTGGTGGTAAGGATCCTTTTAATGGTGAGGTAACTTGTGAGCTTATAATTATAAATTCTTTGGTGTTTTATAAGAAAATAAAATATACTGATTGCTTAATTTTTTCTTCCTTGATTAGAGGAAAGGATATTAGATGCTTGATTTTTGGTCAGGCATTTTTACGATATAAGTTAAAAAAAGGGTTAAGACTTATAGCTAATGGTTATTATAATTATGAAAAAAAGTATTTTATTGTTAATAATATTTTCTTTGATTTATTTAGTGTAAAAATAGAAGTTGATTATAAAATAAAAGAAATTTCAAGCAAGACATTTAATCGTTTTGTA
>CALCWU010000226.1 GCA_937905855.1 uncultured Mollicutes bacterium | reverse complement strand
TTTAAATAATCAATTATTGTAATTGCATCCTCATCAACAAGCTTTTCCTTTGCTCTAAAAGACTGCCATAATAACCATTATCAGACTTTGATAGAATATGAACCTTAACCTCCATACCTAAACGATAGCTGCCTCTTATTTGTTTAGCTGGAACAAAAATATATTCTAAATCCTTAGTAATAACTCCTAATCCGCCATCAGAAATTCTAGCAACATAGCCATCAACAATTTCCTTTAATGCATAATTAACCTCATTACCATATTGCTTTAATTCATCACGATTTATTGGTTTAGCTAGCATTTTATTATTTTTTATCTTTAAGATTGTGCACAAAACATCACCGACAATTGGCCATCCAGCCTTATTATATGGTAAATAATCTTTAGATACTAGCACATCCTTAGCACTACCATTACTAACATAAACGCCATAATCTGTAACATCAACAACCTCTGTAAAGCCACATTTATCAATTGTCATTTTAGGCTCGTGCATTGTTGCAGCAGTTCTTCCAGCCTTATCATAATACACAAAAACTAAAGCTTCATCATTAGGATTTAATTCTTTTGTAGCTTCCTTATAATGAAGAAGAACCTCGTCCTTACCATCAGATAAATTAAAGCCTAAATCTGACTTTCTTAACATTTTCATTTTGTTTATTTGCCCAACTATCATTAGTTTCTATCTCCATCTTTATAATTTCTATCTGTTTGCTTCAAATACATTTCCTTTTTTTCTTTAAAGGTATCTCTTCTATGAATTCTTTCAAATTTAGCAATTAGTCTTTTCTTTTCATTTTCACTAATTTTCTTTTCATCCATTTAGTCCACCAACCTTTATGCCGTTTTGTTTTAAAAAATTTAGCTGATAATCAATATTTACTTTATTTTCATACATACCTTTAGCATTATTAAAATAAATACATTTAAAATATCTTTTATCATTGGTATAGATTACAATTGTATCACATAAGCTTTCGTGATACAATTCAATATTTTTAATCTTATTAAAAGCTATTTCAAAATCATTCTTGGGATCATATTCATTAAAAAATCTTTTTAAGCCCTGTAGATAAATAGCATCTTGTTTTAAAGAAATAACAAAATAACGTGTTTTACCTACATATATTCCCCCCTCATTAAATCCTTTAACAATTGCTGGTCTTTTACCATGAATATTTAAATTATTGCGCATATTATTAATAATTGTTTTATAATCCATTATACCACCATTTTAATTATAGCATTATTTTAAGATAAATTCATTTATTTTTTGATAATTCTTAAACAATCATCATTAAAATTTATAATTTGTCTTGACAAGCGCTTTCATTTAGAATATAATACTATTGAATAAGTAATAAAACTTTTCAAAATAATCTCTCCCATATTAAAAGGAACCAAAATGGTTCCTTTTTCATTTTTCGCCCTGGCAAGCATTTCTTAATATGCTTGTTTTTTCTTCGCCATAAAAATAATTATAGATGGCAAGACCAAATTCAATAGAATAAAACATTGATTTAGCGGTTATAAAGTTTTTATCTACAACTACCCCTTCATTTTTCAAATAATTTCCACCAATTATTTGATCCTCAAATCCAGGATGAACTGTATAATTGTGCTCCTTTAAATAACCTAATTTTCCAATTAAATGAGGAGCAGCGCATATTGCGGCAATAAGCTTGTTTGCATTTACAAAATATGTAATCATTTCAAAAACAATTGGCATATTTGGCATTATTTTAAATGATGCAGGACCTCCAGGAATAATAATACCATCATAATCCTGATAATTAATTTCTTCGATTAAGTGTGGAATCGTAATTTTAAGATTACTCTTCATAGCCACTTCTTTTCTTTTCATTAAGGATGCTAGATCAACATCTATTTTTCCTCGCTGTAAAACATCAAGTGTTGCGATAGCCTCAGTATCCTCAAAGCCATCAGCCAAAATCATTAATAGCTTCATTTTATTTTGTTTCCTTATAAAATTCTAAAGCCTTGGTTTGCCAATATTTTTTATCATCATCATTAATTTTTCTTAAAACTCTGCAAGGATTTCCACAAGCAATTACATTATCAGGAATGTCCTTAGTAACCGTTGAATTAGATCCTATAATAACGTTGTCGCCAATTGTGACACCAGGATTAATAACGCTATTGCCACCAATCCAAACGTTATTACCAATAACAATTTTTTTACCATATTCAAGTCCACTGCATCTAATTTCAGGGTCGATAGGGTGAGCAGCCGTATATATTGAAACACGAGGTCCTAATAAAACATTATCGCCAATAATTATCTCATTAACATCTAAAAATATACAATCAAAGTTTGCATAGAAATTATCGCCAACAGAAATATGGCAAGCATAATCACAATGAAATGGTTTATTAATAACTATATTTTTACCTGTATGCTTAAAATATTTCTCACATAGCTCTGCTCTTGTAGCAAAATCACTATAGCTTGTATTATTAAAAGCATCTAAAAATTCATTTCTTCTAGCAGCAGCCTGTTCTCTTTTTTCATCCTTAACATTTAAGGTATAAAGCTTACCGCTAAGCATTCTTTCATACTGTGTCATATTATACTCTTACAAGTGCGTATAGCTTCTTACCACGTCTAATAGTAATTACTCTACCCTCAATTGCAATTTTAGGGCTTAGCATATTATTGATATCAGTTTCCTTAACACCATTAACCATAACGGCACCATTTTTTATAAATTCACGAGCTTCACGCTTAGATGATGCAAGCTTAAGCTCAATTAAGCAATCTACAAGTGGGCGCTCCTCAGTTAATTTAATTGATGGCAAATCATTAAAGCCCATTTCAATCTCATCAGCAGTTAGGCTCATAATTTCACCACTAAATAAAGCATTAGAAATTTTAAGAGCCTGTTCATATGCCTTCTCGCCATGAATGAAAGTAATAACTGATTTAGCTAAGGCCTTATGAGCTTCTCTTAAATGTGGAGCCTCATTATGCTTTCTTTCTAACTCCTCAATTTCTTCTTTACTTAAAAATGTTAAGAATTTCAAATAATCAATCACCTTAACGTCCTCAGTATTGATAAAGAATTGATACATCTCATATGGTGATGTCTTCTTAGGATCTAGCCAAATAGCCTTACCATTTGTTTTTCCAAATTTTGTACCATCACTCTTAGTTAACAAAGGCATAGTAAAAGCATATGCATCCTTGCCCTCTTTTTTACGAATAAGTTCGATTCCTGCAGTAATATTTCCCCATTGATCTTGACCTGCAACTTGCATTGTTACATTTTTATGTTTATTTAAATACCAGAAATCTAAGGCTTGCATAATCATATAAGAAAACTCTGTATATGTAATTCCTTGTTCCAATCTTCTAGCTACAATATCCTTTGATAGCATATAATTAACATTAAAATATTTACCAAAATCACGAAGAAAATCAATAAAATTAATGTCCTTACACCAATCATAATTATTAACAACCTCACAGCCAAATAAGCTAATTAATTGTTTTTTCAAGCATTCAAAGTTATGAGCTACAGTTTCCTTTGTAATCATTGGTCTTTCACTATCAGGCTTTGGATCGCCAATTAAGCCAGTACCACCACCAACTAAAACAATTGGATGGTGTCCAGCATCCTTTAATCTTTTACAAATTAAGAAGCTAGAGAAATGGCCAATATGAAGACTATCACCAGTTGGATCAGTTCCTATATAAAATGTCATTCCTCCATTATTTAATTTTTCCTTTAGGCTTGGATCAGAAACATCTTTAATTAATCCACGCCACTCTAATTCTTCATAAATACCCATATTAATAATTTCTCCTTGTTTTAA
Source organism: uncultured Mollicutes bacterium (assembly GCA_937905855.1). GTDB lineage: Bacteria > Bacillota_I > Bacilli_A > Acholeplasmatales > Anaeroplasmataceae > CAKQDS01. The sequence continues at coordinate 14,845 of CALCWU010000226.1, read as the reverse complement.
ATTTAAAAAATCGTCCCTAGATAAATCTAAGGACGAATTATTCGCGGTACCACCTTAGTTCAGAACAAAAATTCTGCACTTTAAAATGATGTATCTCCATAGCTGTAATTCAATTTAGACATAATTCTCTATTTTCACCAACCATAGAGTCTCTAAAAAATTATCATCTAATCTACTAATTCTACTTCATCAATACTATTTACATTGATTCTCTCTTGATAATCTTATGTGGTAATACAACCTTATGATTACCAACAGGCTCATGTTTCATAAGCTTTGTTAGAAGTCTCATTGAAACAGCACCTATATCATACACCGGAGTGTCTATACATGTCAAGGTAGGACGTGATAAAATTGCATATTTTGTATTTTGCATACCACATACCATAACATCCTCAGGCACCATTTTACCTTGCTTAATACAAGAATTCATAAAACTAACGGCAATACTATCTCTTACACCAATAGCTCCATCAACCTTATTATGCTTAAAGAATTCTGTAAAATGTGGTGTATTGATATTAACATCACCAGAGGTACGGAAAATATTTGGCTTTAGATTAGCTTCCTCCATAGCCTTAGTATATCCTTCCTCTTTTTTAGAGTTTACTGAATAATGACGAACTGTTGAAAGAAGATAAATATCCTTTCTACCATTTTCAATCATTTCCTTAGTAACCTCATAAACTGCTTCTTTATAATCGACACTTACTGAAGGTAAATCCATTTCATCAAAAATAACATTTGACAAAACAACAGGAATATTTGATTCATTAATATAATTCATAATATATTCCATTTGAGCTTTATCAAGCTCGTCATTTAAGAAAACAATACCATCAACCTGCTCAGCAACAACAGAACGTATTGAATCCTCAACATCAATATCTCCAGCCATAGAGAAAATCTTAATTGAATAATTATATCTATGAGCAATATCAACAATTCCACCAAGTAATTGACTTGTTGAAGCTCTAGTAACATCTGACATTATTACGCCAACAGTAGTAGTTTTTCTACTTGCAAGTCCTCTAGCAATTGCATTTGGACGATAACCTAAATCCTTGATAACCTTTAAAACTCTTTCTCTAGTTTCAGGGTTTACCTTTTCTGGATTATTCATAACTCTACTTACTGTAGCAAGTGAAACCTTTGCTGCACCAGCAACATCATAAATCGTAGTATTAGCCATACAAAACACCTCACATCTTTACTTTTAATTATAGCATAGTGAAAACGTTTTAACAAGTGCTTATTTTTATTTTTTCATAAATTTTCATAAACTATTTATTTTGGATTTTTTGGCCTATTAAAATTTCAACCTCACTAGGTGTAATCTCTAAAGCATTAGCAAATTCATCATAAACCGTCGTTTTTAGCTTTTCAAAATATTCTCTATCCTTATAAGGAAGGGTCTTACTCTTAGTTTTAAATTCCAAATCGAGAACATATAGTGATTTAATAAGTTGACAATGCTTTTTTATATCTCCAGTTTTATAAAGCTCCTCAAAGGTATTTCTTCTAGCTCTAAACTCAACAATTTTAATGTCCTCAAGTTCGTTAAAGCCATCAATAAGCTTTAAAACCTCATCTTTACTTAAAACTGGGCGCATTTGTTCATCAGCCTTATCCTTTAAAATATAAATCTTCATTGCATTGGTATGACTGTTTTTAAATAATGAATCTAGAACAAAATATTCCTTAATTTCATTATTAAAGGTTTTCTTTTCAATATCCTTGATTATACAAACGCCATAATTTTTTGTTGTAACCTTGTCGCCAATTTGAAACATAAATAACGCCTCCAACCTTATTTATTAAATCGAACATATACATATTTATTATATCACATTTTTACATATATTTCTAATGTTTTTTATTGGCTTTTTTTAAAAATGTAATTTACGAATAAAAAAAATAAGACTTTTTGTCTTATTTTTTAAACTGTGAATCATACATATCCTTGTATACTTGACAATTTTCATATAAGCTATGATGACTACCCTCACCAATAATTTTTCCATCATCAAGAACAATGATTTTATCTGCATCCTTTATTGTTGATAAACGATGGGCAATTATAAAGGTTGTTCTTCCTTTAGTAACAGCATTCATTGCTGCTTTTATTTTATTTTCGGTTTCTGTATCAATATTAGCAGTAGCCTCATCTAAAACTAAAATTTTAGGATTTCGAAGTAAAACTCTAGCAAAGGCAATTAATTGCTTTTCACCAAGTGATAAATTTTCACCCTTAAAAGAAATTGGCATATCAAGACCCTCACTAGTTTTATTAAGCAAATATGAAGCTCCAACCTCATCTAATGCCTTAACAATTTTCTCATCTTTGTAATCACGTTCCATAGTGACATTATCACGAAGTGTACCGGCAAAAAGTGCTGGTGATTGTAAAACAATACCAATACATTTACGATAACTTTGTTTATTATATTTTGAAATATCTCTGCCATCAACTAAGATTTGTCCACCCTGATTATCATTATATCTTAATAATAAATTCATCATTGATGATTTACCACTACCAGTATGACCTACAATCCCAATTGTTTGACCATGATTAGCTACTAAATTAACGTTTTTCAAAACATATTTTTCATCAACGTAGGCAAATGATACATCCTTAAATTCAACGTCACCCTTAATGTCATCATCAAACATTTCACCATCAAGAACATGTGAATCATTTTTTTCATCCATAAACATAAAGATACGATTGGCCGCAACCAAGCTATCCTCTAATTCATTTAGATTATTAAAAATTTGATTAATAGGTTGAATCATACGATCAAGATAATTGGTATAGGTTTGAATTAAACCAACTGTTACAACAGCACCTGATACATTAACATATCTAAAACCAAAATAATATAATATTAAAGCAATTGCTAACCCCTTTAATAATGATAAAAGCTCAAAGCCAAAATAAGCGGAAACCGTATTAGCCTTTTTATCATTATCATTATATTTATTAACAAGACTTTTATAATCATCCATCATTGCATCCTCTTGATTAAAGTCCTGAATGATTAATGCTCCACTTATAAGCTCATTAAGCTTACCAGTAATTCTACTTCCAGTCTCTCTAAGTTCCAAATAAAAGCCATGGACCTTCTTACGATAAAATGTAATCCAAAATAATAAAATAGGAACAAGTATTAAAATAATTATTGATAGCTTAGGCTCAAGTAAAATTAAGCCCACATATACAGCAATAATATTTAAAATTGCCTGAGCAATACTAAACATTGTTTGATAAAAGGTTCTTACGCCATTAGTGTCAGAAGTTATTTTAGCTACAATCTTTCCATCAGGCTCAAGAGAATAATAATCAACAGGTAAATAATCAATTTTTCTTATAGCATTTTCTCTTAGTCTTTTTTCAATATGCATACCTGTAAGTGTTTGGAAGTAGCTTAAAAAATATCTAGCTAAAACAACAGCGATAGTTAAAGCACCATATGTTACTAACAGCCTATTAATATTACTAGAAATTTCGTTTTTAGATAAGCTATCATTAACTAGCCAATCATCTAATATCTCCTTTAAAATTAAAGGTGTATATGTAGTTATAAAAGCAATCACTAATGCTAAAACAATAGTTATTATAACAAGTGGCCATTCATGCCATATATAAGGTAGAGTCTTTTTAAATAATAGGCCTTTAGTATAACCTTCCTTATGCTTTTTACTCATAGTCTACCTCCTTATTATCCATTTGCTGAGATATAAATTGCTCATAATACCAGCCCTTCTTTTTAATAAGCTCATTATGATTGCCACTTTCTACAATTGTTCCATTATCTAAAACAATTATAAAATCAGCATCCATAACGGCTGACAATCTATGAGCAACAATAATATTAGTTTTACCCTTTCTATTAAGTTTTAGGCTCTTCAAAATATTTGCTTCTGTCGTACCATCAACGGCACTTAATGAATCATCTAATATTAATACCTTAGAATCCTTTAAAAATGCTCTAGCAATTGCTAAGCGTTGCTTCTGACCGCCTGATAAGGTAACGCCATATTCACCAACTATTGTATCTAATCCCTCAGGAAGATATGGGATATCCTTCATAAAATCAGCTTGGATAATTGCTTTATCAACATCCTCTTCACTTACTTCCTTAGTAGTACCTATAAGTACATTTTTATATACACTTCTACTAAACATAATATGCTCCTGAGGAACATAAGCAATATTTCTTCTAATTTCTTCCTTTTTAAAATCCTCAATTGGTATATCATTAATAAAAAGAGTATTTTCTTCAATTGGAAGCTGTCTTACAAGCTGTCTTACAAGCGTTGATTTTCCACTACCAGTATGACCAACAATACCTATAGTTTTTCCTTCATCAATAACTAGATTAATATTTTTTAGTGTATCGCTATTATCACCATCATATCTAAATGAAAAATTTTTATATTCAATTTTAGATATGTCAGAAATATCTAGTGCCCCTTTCTTATCTATTACCTTTGGTTTAGCGAAGAAAACATCATTTAATCTATCTAAAGAAATCAAGCTTTGATGAAAATTCATAATCATATTACCAATGGTAGTTAAAGGCTGTGAGCACATATTTAAATATAATACAAATTTAACAAGACCTGATACATCTAATTCACCATTTAGAATCATATTACTACCAAGTCCATAAGCAATAAGTGTTGAAACTGCAACTATGCTTTGAAATAAAGGCTGAAAAATAACATTAATTTTCAAATTTTTCTTTTCTATTTGATATACTCGATCAGAATATTTTAAATTCTTTTTATAATTTTCCTCTTCCTTCGAATAAGCTCTAATTGTTCGTACATTAGTAATGCTTTCTAAAACAACATTACCCATAAGTGATGATTCCTCTCTAACCAAACGCCAATTCTTTTTAACTATACTTCTTAACAACATATTCATAATAAAAATAATTGGTAAAGGAAGTACACTAAATAATGTTAATTTAGGACTAATCCAAATCATAACAACAATACTTGCAACAACAGTTGTTGATTCTAAGAAAATATTAAGCAATCTATTTCCACCACTAAAATTTACACTTTTAACATCACCTAAAGCTCTAGTAAGTAAATCTCCTGATTGAAATTCTTCAAAAAATGTTGCATCCTGAATCAATATATTTTCCATATAACGAACCTGAAGAGCATAATATAGACGGACCTTTAATCTATTTTGTAATACTCTTTTTGTGGAAGCTATTATATATATTAAAATAATTATCACTGCATAAGAAATTACAACATTATTTATTAAATAGCTCTTAGTTAACTCCTTATTTTCAATAGCTTTACAAATATTAGCAATAATTTGAGCTGGTAATAAATTCACAAGAATTTGTAATAAGCCAACCAAAACAATTAAAACATACATATACCAGTTCTTTTTTATAAACCACCATAATTGTTTTATAAAACCAAACATAGTCTCACCTCTCATTACTTAATAATGTGAGTTATATTATACCTTATTTTTCAATTTAAAAAAAGAAATCAGCACATATTTTGCGCTGATTTTACCTAATTTTTATAATTATTCTTCAAAAATTCGATTTCTTTTTTATATCCTGCTAAATCATTTGGTGTTTCTAAGAAGAAAGGAAGATCCCTAAGCTTAGGATGATTAATAATTTCAATAAGCGCCTTACTACCTATTGTACCTTCACCTATCTTTTCATGACGATCCTTAAATGAAGCAAATGGCATTTTCGAATCATTTAAATGAATAGCTTTTAATCTATCCAGTCCTATTATTCTATCAAATTCATTTAAAACATCATCTAAATGATTTACGATATCATAGCCAGCTGAATATACATGGCAAGTATCTAAGCATACTCCAATTTTTTCTTTATGCTCGATTCTACTAATTATCGTTGCAATTTCTTCAAAGCTTCTACCAATTTCACTACCCTTGCCAGCCATTGTTTCTAATAAAATCGTTGTTTTTTGTTCTGGCTTTATTACCTTATTAAGGGCATAAACAATATAATCAATTCCTTCATCTAAGCTTAATGTAGTGAAGCTACCAGGATGCATATTATATAATGCATTAGGGAAATGCTCTAATCTATATAAATCGTCCTCTAATACCATGATTGCAAATTCTCTTGTTTCAGGCTTTGCCGAAGCACAATTTAAGGTATATGGAGCATGACATAATATCTGATTAATATTATGCTCCTTAGCATATTCTAAATAATTATTAACATCATTAATATCAAATGGCTTAGCCTTACCACCCTGAGGATTACGTGAAAAATACTGAAATGTATTTCCACCAAGACTAACTATTTCCTTTGCAGCACCTAAATATCCTAATGAAAAGGACAAATGACAGCCAATTTTAAACATTTTAACACCTCATTTGTTATTATTATAAAGAAATTTATTCGCTATGTCAAATTAAAGAATTGCTAAAATAAAGCAAATAAAGTAAAATATATGAAAGGTGATAAAATGCGAAAGCTAATGATTAAATGTATTGATTTTTATCAAAAGGGAATTTCCCCAAGAAAGCCCGGAAAATGTCGCTTTATTCCTACCTGTAGCGAATATGCAAAAATTTGTTATGAAAGATTTAATTTTGCTTATGCTTCCTTTTTAACAGCAAAAAGAATTTTAAAATGCACACCATTCCATAAATGTGCATATGATCCAGTTCCTGAGAAAAAAGAAAAAAAGAAGAATTAAATCTTCTTTATTTTGCTTAAAACATATAAAGAGGCCTTTTTTATTGCTTCTTCTAATTCTTCATTTTGATATAATAAGGAAAATAATACACTTTTAAACATATCCCCTGTTCCATAAAACTTACCTTTTACCATTTCATGAAAATAATTGATTCTAGTATTGTTACATTCAGCAACGACACCGATTTTACCATTTTCCTCTATTCCTGTTATTACAACCATATTTGAGCCAAGCTTTTTAAATTCTTTGAAAATATCATCGATATTTTCTTTTTTTGTAATTAATCTAGCTTCTGTTAAATTAGGAGTTATTATTTTAGTTTTTCTTATAAGTGGCTTTATTTTATTTACAAAATCATCATTAAACCCACTATAAAACCTACCATCATCAGCCATAGCTGGATCATAATAAATATCTCCTATAAAATCATTAAAAATTGTAAAATTAATATTTTGTGGCATATAACCAATAAACAATGCCTTAGTATTATTTAAAATATCTAAATATATTTTTTTAAATGAATCATTAAAATCAATTTTAACAATATCTTTATTCCCCGTATGCTTTGATAAAATAAGCGAAGGTATAAAGCTAAAGCTTATACCAAATTCATTTAAAATAGGGATATCAATTAAAGCCGAGCAACCACCATAGCAGGTCAAATCCTCTATTAATATTACATCATTCATCTTTTTTACTTTCTTTAGCAAAATTATATAATGCATAGCCATCCATTAGAGCTAAAGCTATACCAAGTGAATCATTTATTAAAATCTTTATGTAGTTATTATTTATTACAACATACTTTTTTAAATTAATGAAAATCATACCTATTACAACTAATATTGTAAAAATCCCTGCAAAAATTAAATGGATATATTTATTCTTCATTATTAAGCTTCTCCTCATCAATATCATTTAAATAATTAATATTCTTAGTCGCATTATATAGTTTTGGATAAATAATACTAATAAATGCAACCGTAATTGTTCCTGTTAAAATACAAGCAGGAAGTGATGAAAAGCCTCTTAATAAAGCTCCATCAATGTTTAAGCTATCAATAGCCATACCTAAAATCACCTTGGAAATAAACTCTAAGAAAATATTAATTAATACTGATAAGCTACAAACAAATAAAACACATTTTTGTTGTTTTCTTAGCTTAGCGGAAAAAATAGCCAAAGCAATTAAAGCTACGCTAAATAAATAGCCAACAGTACAAACAATTGCAATGTACATTTCTTTATTTTTAATTGAACTACTCAAATTAAATCTACCAGTTTTAAAGCCAAAAATTGTTAGGCTAGTAAAGATAATAATAACAGCTGATATAATGTATAATGCAACATTATATTTAATCTTTTTATCCTTATTAATAATAAATCTAAATAAAAATCCTACAAAAAAGCCCATAATAAATTTTAATACCAAATATGTAAAAAAGCCTCTTACACTACTATAAATTATTAAATCATATAAGCCACAGCCAACGCCACCAGCAATTCCTCCTATTAGACCACCACATAATAAAGCTGCTAATATACAAAAGAAATTACCTAAATGAATCATGCCTCCAGATGGCAATGGTATTTGAATCATCGTTCCTACAAAGCATAAAGCAATAAATATCGCTGTTATAACTATTTTATATACTCTTTTATCTTTCATTTTAACACTTTCCTTGTTTTTAATATATTAATAGTTTATAATGAAACTGGTACTTTTTAAATAGCCAGATTATTTTAAAATTTATGGTACCAGAGGTAAAAAAATGAATTTAACATTTCAATTAGACAAAAATAAACCTGCCTACATTCAAATATATGAACACATAAAAACAGAAATAATAAATGGCAATCTTAAAAGTGATGAAAGACTCCCCAGTAAAAGAGCATTAGCTCAAAGCCTTAATGTTAGCATAAATACAATTTATCATGCCTATATGAATCTAATTGATAATCAATTCATTTATTCAATTGAAAAAAAAGGATACTTTGTTAATACCTATAAGCAAAAGTCTAAAATCGAAGAAAACAAATTAAAAAAAGAAATAAGATATGACTTTACAACAAAGAAAATGAGTGACGATCTTTTTCCAAAAATGATTTGGAAGAAATTATATAATAATGTGCTAAATGAAAATTTATTCTTTAATTATGTTGGCTCAAAGGGAATATACGAGCTAAGAATGGCCATAAAAAATCACCTCTATCAGAATAGAGGAATTAACGCCTCTATTCAACAGATAGTAATTGGTTCAGGAATAGAATACTTAATGCAATTATTATTTCCCTTGATAAATTCTTTTAATTTTGGGATTGAAAACCCTGGATTTTCCAAAATAGCAACCATCCTAAAAAACAATAATAAAAAAATAACCTATTTAGATATTGACTCTAATGGTGCAATTTTAAATAAGGCTGTTGATGCCATATACATAACACCATTTAATGAATTTCCTTTAGGAATAAAAATGTCTATGTCTAGAAAAAAAGAAATACTAGCTTGGCTTAGTAATGACAACAAATACTGCATTGAGGATGATTTTGATGCTGAATTTAGAGTAGGCGACTCACCAACAATACCTCTATTTTCGCAAAATTCCTCTAATGTTATTTTTATCTCATCATTTTCAAGAACAATTGGACCTTCTCTTAGAATATCATATATGATTTTACCAAACAATTTAGTAGCAAAATTTGATAAAATGTACCATAGTTATTCAAATAGTGTCCCAGCAATTGATCAATACACCTTAGCTAATTTTATTGCTTTAGGCCATTATCAAACACATATTAATAAGTTAAAGCGTGTTTATAAAATCAGAAGAAAAATAATTGAAGAGTACTTTGCTAATAAAAAAGATTTTACGATAATTTCTAAAAGTAATTATTTGCATTTTTTATTAAGTGTCCCTAAAATAATTAAGATACCAGATGACATAGAAATAAAATATTTGAATGACTATGATGTTAATAAAAATAACAATAATATTGTTTTACTCGGCTATTCAAATATAAAAAATAACAATCTAATTTGCGCATTAGATTGCTTAACAAATCTTTTTTTGGTAAAATGATAGAGGTGATTAAAATGCAAATTGGTAAAAATAACGACGAATATAAACGATTAAAATCATTACTTAAAGCAAATAAGGATGAGGACGTAGTAGCTACTACAGATTTAAATGTCATTAAGCTTGCCTTAAAATACAATTTAAATATTTTAGAGTTTTTTTATGTGAGTGATGAGGCTTATAAGGATGAAACTAAATTAATTATTGAAAATGCCAAAGAAAAAGCTTTAAAAACATATGAAATATCTAAAAATATGTTTGAATCTATTCAAAATAAAGAAAATCAGGTAGGTCTCGCCGCTATTATTGAATACAAGACAAAAAGCATAGATGAACTAAAGGATAAAAGCTTTATTGTAGTTCTAGATGGCTTGGAAATACCTGGAAATATAGGTACAATTCTAAGAACTCTTGATAGTGCATCTGTTGATGGCTTAATAATAGTTGATGCTGTAACCAAAATGCACAATCCTAAAATAACAACTTCTTCTCGTGGTTGTAATCTATTAATTCCTACTGCTGTTTGCTCATTTGAGGAAGCTCAGGATTTCCTTTTGGAAAACAGCTATAATATTTATTTAGGTGAACCTAATTTAGGCCTTGACTATACCAAATATGATTATAAAGGAAAAATTGCCATCGTTATGGGTAATGAACGCTTTGGCATTAATCTAAAATGGTATAATAAAAAACATACTAAGGTATTTATACCAATGTATGGTTCAAATAATAGTTTAAATGTCGCGGTTGCTACATCAATTATTGTTTATGAAGCAGCAATGAAAAGAAAGTTAGAAAAATAAGGAGCTAAAACTCCTTTTTTTATAAAAAAAGAACTATAGAGCAAATCCTATAGTTCTTCTTAAATTATCGACGTTCCTTAATACGAGCAGCCTTAGCAGATAATGTACGAATGTAATTTAACTTAGCACGACGTACTTTACCCTTTCTAACAACCTCGATATGGTCGATGATAGGTGCATGAACTGGGAATGTACGTTCAACACCAATTCCATAAGATACCTTACGAACTGTGAAAGTCTCACTAACACCAGCACCTTGACGCTTAATTACTAATCCTTCGAATACTTGGATACGATGAGTATCGCCTTCAACGATTTTAACATAAACCTTAACAGAATCTCCTGGACGGAAAGCAGGAATGTTATCACGTAAGTATTGAGCAGAAATTTCATTAACTAATTCTTGTCCTCTAGCCATAAATATCAACTCCTTATAAATTTTCTTCTACTATTCATAGCCATAGCCTTGCCAGCGGAATAATATGCACTGTAACACAGCCTTTATATAATACCACATTATTAATGTTATTGCAAGCATTTTTTTCATTTTATTAGCATTTTATACAATATTAATAGAGGTTTATCGTATGCCTTTGATTCATCAATATTATATGTAACATTATCCAATAGCCTTTTTTCATATATAAGTGGTAAATAAGTAACAGTATCTAAAATCGTTATCTGCTTATATGCCCAATCATCATTTATAATCAAATGTTTAATTAAATAATCAATTCCTATTTTAATTGATGAATCTATATGATGAAAATACCAGTCATTAATGTTATATAGATCAATATTATAATTTTTAATTATTTTGGCATAATCAAAAATTCCTTTTAGTCCCATTAATGAATAACTAATAGACTTAGTTCTTTTTAATTCCTTAGGCATTCTACCATCTGGATAAATTTGAATCATTCTTTCTTCAATGAAATTGTAGGTCAATGGTAGAATCTCTTTATTTATATCTAGATAATCAAATAAAACAAGCTTTAAAAAATCATAAAACGTACCGTGATTATTTTTAGCATAATTTTCTTGGATTGCTATAGGATTATAACAAAGCCAATCTAAAAAATCTCTTAACCAATCCTTCATATTATTATTAAAGGAATCATCTAAATATCCTAATCTTTCAAGGTTTTTAAGCATAATAAGAGGATATGTAAAATTAGCAGCAAAATCAATAATGCCAATTCCTCTTCCCAAATTTACGCCCTTAATCATTTGTCCATGATTCATATTAGGGTTCATTTTTGTAGCTTCCTCAAAAAAGAAATAACTACAATTATCCTTTAGCATTTCATAATATTTTTTATCATCAGTTAAATAATAAAGCAATGCTTGGTAATATGTAATATAAGCTAACCTTCTTAATTTATCCTTATCATATTTTGAACCCTCAGGATTTGAATTACCATCATGTAATACATAAGGAAGTCCATCACTTGTATTCTCATTTGGCCAATAATAAGTAGCCAAAGATACATAATCATGCTTATCAAAATCAAAAACCTGTTCTTTATTATAAACAGATATTTTATTTTCACGATAACTTATAAATTGATTCTTGACAATATTCGTTAATTCCTCAATTTCTGTTTTAGTTGCCTTATTCTTTAAAGCAATTAGTTCATCATTATTCAAAATTATATAATGATTTACAGGGTCAAATTTTACAGTTTCATTAAAATAGTCCATTTATTTTTCACCTATCTTTAAGTTTAACGCCATTTGTAAATGGCCATAATTTGCTGGATGAAGCATATCATAGCTTATACCATCTATTGTTGTTATTAAATTCTTTGATGAGATTAAATGAAGCTTAGAATAATTTAAATTATTAGCTTCTTCTTTTAATATCTTAATAAAAGAAACATTTTTTTCATGATATGGTATTTCTTTAAAGCCATAATATAAGTTTTCAAACATATCTAAAATAGATATTAAATAAATATCTACTTGCTTTTGCTTTAAAATGTTTAGCATATATTTTACTCTTTTTCTAAATTCAATGTCATCCATTACTCCACGTACATTAGCACCAATCTCTAAAATATAGCCCTTAGGATTAAGTGATGCTAAATAATCAATAGCCTCTGGCTCTAATAAGCAAGAGCCTGATAATGCCTTATTAAAAATACGTATATTATTAAATTTAGCTGTAAGAAATGCATAACAATTTACAATATCAAAAGCACCAGCTCCCATAGATATTGAACTACCATATAAAACATAGCCATCATCATTTATAAGTGAATAACTGCTAATAGGATAATAAACAACCCTTGATCCATTGCCAATGATAAAACGAAATCGACGCTTAAAGTCCTTAATATCTTGTTCCATATTAAGCATTCTATCATGCATTTTTAATACTAGCTGTTCCCTTTTACCCTTATGAATTAAAAATCTTGCTGCTTGAAAATCATCTATAAATCCATAAACATAGGTATCATTATCTAATGACATGAGTTCAATTGCAATTTGATCATTTGAATCAAGTATTTCTATTTCAACCATTGAAGGCTCTAAGGCATGAATTTGTCCTTTAGTTATCGTAGAATATCCGAGCCTTTGGCTTATAGAATAAGGATATCTTAATAATAAAATTCCCTCATCAATTTTTCTTTCTTCACTAACATTATATACATTTATTTTCATTTTTTCCTCTCAAAAATAAAGGGAATCTAAAAAGATTCCCAAGTTTATTTATCCCAGTATTGAGTTTCAAGATAGCCTAAATCTCTTGATATATTTAGAGCACATTCTCTCACAAATCCACCAATCTCGTCATCTGAATAATCATTATTTCTAACATCAGAAAATGAAATTGCTGCAACAATACTTGAAGTTGAATCAAATATTGGAGCTCCATAACATATCATTAGATCTTCGTTTTCTTTACAATCAATCGAATATCCACGTTTTTTGACAAGTTTTAAATTTTCAATCAAATCTTGCTTATTCTTAATAGTATTGTTAGTTTTTTGAATAAAATTAATTTTATCAACAGTAGCTATTCTTTCCTCATCAGGTAAATAAGCAAGATATGCCTTTCCTAAAGCAGTAGCATATGCAGGATGCTTAGAACCAACACTACAGGTCGCAAGCTTGGCACCATCACCAGCATATTTATAAATATAAATTATATCAGTTCCATCAAGAGTTCCCATAAATGATGTTCTCTTTAGCTTATCAGCAAGAGTATTTAAATAAGGGGCAGCAACCTGAAACAAACTTCTATTTTTAGTATATTTACTTCCAAGTGAATATGCAGCAATCCCAAGTATATATTTACGATCGTTTAAACGATGCTGTTCTAAAAGCTTTAATTCTAAAAGTGATTGAACTATGTCAAAAACACTACTTTTTGGAATCATCATATAATTAGTTATTTCTTTTAAAGTAACTCCATCGCTTTCGCCAACATAATTTAATATTTGTAATGTTCTTTCTATCGTTCTATTCATATACTTCTCCTCATTATATAACCCACAAATTATTTAATATTATTTTAAAACAATTTGCATTTTTTGTCAAGTATATTTTATAAGAAATCTTGTCCACCATTAACTTGAACAACTTCACCAGTTAAGAATGATGCTTTATCTGAAGCTAAAAATTCAATGACATTAGCAACCTCTTCAGGACGACCAAAGCGTTTCATAAGAATATTATTTTTCCAAGACTCAAATAAAGCTGGATTTGTTTTTCTGATATTGTCATGGAATGGAGTATCAATAGTTCCAGGAGCAACTGCATTACAACGAATGTTATATTCAGCTAAATCCTTAGCTAAAGCTCTTGTAAATGTAACAATTGCAGCTTTAGATGTTCCATAAATTCCCGCACCAGGTCCACCAGCATTCCAGCCAGCATTAGATGAGAAATTGATTATAGATGGATTTTCACCTTTTTTTAGATAAGGGATGCAAGCTCTTGACATAAAGAATGCACTATCTAAATTTAAAGCCATTACACTACGATAAAATTCAGTAGTCATAGTCTCAAATCTTGATCTTCCACCAAGACCACCAGCATTGTTAACTAAAAGATCAATGTGACCATATTTTTCACCAATCTTTTTAACATTCTCGTTAACCTCATCCTCATTAGTTACATCAAAATGATAATACTCAACATCAATATTTAAAGCCTTTAATTCCTTTTTTCCTTTTCCGCTCTGATTCTCCGTTTTCTCATTGGACAAACCACTCGAGGATTCTATGTAAT
>CALCWU010000225.1 GCA_937905855.1 uncultured Mollicutes bacterium | reverse complement strand
TCAGGAATTAAATTATTATACTAAGGACTATAAAAATTTAGCAAATGAAATAAACGATATCGGTATATTACTAGAAAATAATAACAAGGAGCTTCAAGTTAAAAAGACTGAGGTTGAAAATTACATAAAAAAAAGCAACCAGGATTATAAATTCAATAAACAACTAGTTGCTAACATTTCTCATGAAATTAAAACTCCTCTTGCTATTATTCAAGCTACCATCTGTGCAATTCAAGATGGAATATTTGATGAAAATGAACAAAAAAGTGAATTAAATAATGTTTTATTAGAAATTGATAAAACCAACAAAATGCTTCAAGAAATTGTAAGCCTATATAAAATGGAAAATGATTCCTTCAAGCTAAACATTACTAGCTTTAACCTAGATGAAATGCTAAAAAATAAGCTTCAGGAATTTGAAAAAATAGCTTTAAAATATGAACAAACCTTAATTTATAGTGGTGTAGAAAATTTATATATTAAAGCCGATATCACGCAAATTGATAGAATAATTAATAACATAATATTAAATGCTATTACCTATTCACCACCTAAAAATAAGATAACAATTGAAACAAGAAAAACTAACCACTACAGTGTTCTAGAAATAATAAATTATGGTGTAAATATTAAAAATGAGGATCTAAATCGTATATTTGAACCATTCTATCGTGTAGATAAATCTAGAAACAAATCTGAAGATCATGGTAATGGCTTAGGTCTATATTATGTTAAACAAATGCTTGATAAGCATAACTTCGATTTTGGAATGGAAAATGTTATTAATGGTGTAAGATTCTATATAATTTTTGATGAAACCAAGACAAAATATAATTAAAAAACAAGAGGAACGTTATGATCTTATATTTTTCAGCAACTGGCAATAGTGAATATATAGCTAAATATATTGGCTATTTAAATAATGACAAGGTAATTAATATTACTGATTATTTAAAACAAAATAAAGAAATGAATTTTCATTCTAATACTCCATATTTAGTCGTATGTCCTATTTATCTATCAACAATTCCAAGCATTATATTTAAAGCTTTAATTACTGCTAAGCTTGAAGGAAATAAAAACATCTATTTTATAATGACCTGTGCTGGTAGTGGTACAAGTGCAGCAGCAGTTTCCCTAAAAAAAATCGCAAAGAAGCTAAATATGAATTATAGAGGTGTTGAGCATTTATCAATGCCTCAAAATTATTTAATCTTCTTTAAGGTTTCTAATGAACAAGAAAATAACGAAAAAATGAATAAAGCATTAGAGCGTGTACCCAATCTTGCAAAAATAATCAAAGAAAATAAAGATTTTAATAAAGATAAGGTTGGCCTTATGCATAAGCTATCAATTAAGCCTGTAGAGGTTATTTTTAATGGCTTATGCATTAAACCGAAAAAATTTTATTCAACAAAAGAATGCATTGGCTGTGGACTATGTAGTAAGCTATGTCCTTTAAATAACATAAAAATAATTAATAATAAGCCTATTTGGAGCAAAAAATGTATTCATTGCACAGCCTGTATTAATCATTGTCCTAAGCAAGCAATTGAATATGGTAAGAAAACAATTGAAAAAAATAGATATGTAGCTAAAAAATTTAAAGCTGACTAAACTATCTTTGAAAATTCAAAATATTTATTTTCACTTGAATCCTCAATATTAACATTTTCAAAATTAATATTAACGCAATCTTTTAATTCTAAGCCTTTGTCTGCGACAAGCTTAGAATTTTTTAATGTAATATCATGAATAGGTAATTCCTTAAGACCATTAATTTTCAAGGCAATTCCTGCTGAATTACAAATTATATTATCCATTAAAATATCTTTAAATTCAGGTATATCATCTTTACTAAAGGTACTACTCTTTTCTTTAGTATCTTCAATATTAACTAAAGCATAGCCCATAGTAAATATGATTGCTTCACCAATTATATTGTTCATATAAATATTTTTCATAACAATATCCTTAACAATGCCACCACGTCCCATTGCTGATTTAAATCTGATACCAACATCAGTTCCAGAAAATACACAATTTTCAACTAAGATGTTTTCTATACCTCTACTCATTTCACTACCAACAACAAAGCCTCCATGAGCTTCAAAAACCTTACAATCATGAATCCAAACATTTTTGGTAGGTATGTTTATTAATCTTGCCTCCTTATTCTTACCAGACTTAAGGCAAATTCCATCATCACCAACCTCAAATATACTTCCAACAATTTCACAATTTTGACATGATTCTAAATCAATACCATCACCATTTTGAGCTGAATGCTTATTTTTAATTTTAGCATTTTTCAAAGTGAAATTATTGCAATATAAAGGATGAAGATTCCAAGCTGGAGAATTCTGCAAGGTAACATCCTCAATTAAAACCTTATCACACTTTATAAGTGAAACAAATACTGGTCGATACATATCCCAATTATCACTAGCTATTTCCAAAGCCTTAGGATCATCATAATCAGGCTCTCCTTTTAAAATACCTTCATAATAGGTTTTAGTAGGACACCATATTTCAGTTTCCTTTGTCTTAAAAATATATGAGCTTTTTTTAAGACATCTTTCCCATTCCTTTGAAGTAAGCTTAAATTTTTTAATACCGCGCCATAAATCGCCACTTCCATCCATTATTCCATCACCTGTAATAGCAATATTAGAGGCATTTCTAGCACTAATAGGTGAAATAGCTCTTATTCTCTTTATCCCTTCATATTCAGTCCATATTAAAGGATATTCTTCTTTAGATTTAGTAAATTTAACAAACGCATTTTTACAAACATGTAAATTTACATTACTCTTTAATTCAATTGGCCCTGTAAGATAAAATCCATCAGGAATAATTACCATTCCACCACCATTTTTACTACATGAATCAATGGCCATTTGTATAGCTTCTTTATTATTAAAATCAACATCACTTTTAGCACCATAATCTAAGATATTATATTTATCATTTTTAAATATAGGTAATTCAATTTTAAAATTCATACAAAACACATTATAATATAATTGTACTTAATATTATAATACTCCTTTTCCAAAACTTTATGAGTACAACATCAGTCATATAATACCATAAACTTACTACTATTATCAACAATTAAAAGGACATAACATCAAATTGATATTATGTCCGATTCATTTAATTAGTAATTAAAGTTCTTTAAGCTTAGCTTTAATTTCATCTATTTCATCAATTAATATTTCCGGCTTATTTCTATCAAATGTTTCATAAACAGTAATTTTGCCATCTTGATTCTTTTCACGTAATTTCTTAATTAAATCACTTTCACTTATAATTGAATTATTAAAATATAGTTGCTTATTATAATAATCTCCTCTTCCTTCTTTAACATCAAATGAGATTTCTATAATATAAAATTCCTCAATATATGAACAAACAATTGTTTCTGGCTCTTCCATATGTTTTAACCAAATAATAATGTCATCAACATTAACTAAAATTGGTTTAAATTTTGGAACATACTTACCATCAATAATTTTTTTCTTACTCCTATTATCATTAATAGCTGTTAATCTAATACTAAAAGAAATTAATAAATATAAGAAGAGGCCAGCCAGAATTGCTAAAGGTATGCCTGATTTAAATATAATATTAAATATAATAGCAATTAATGCGATTACAATATTAGCCGCCATATAAACTAATATGGTATTTTTATATTTCAAATCGTCACTGGAACACATAAATAACTCTTTTAAATATTTCATACTGCTCACCTATTTTCACTTATTTATTCAACAATTTCATTTAAATCTTAATATTCTTATATTTGTTTATTCATCAAGATGTATTCTTTTTGTACAGAATGTATTTTATAATCAAAAAAGCGTGAACTCATAGCAGCATCAATTGAAGAATTTCTTAAGCATCAATAAATACTAATACATCTGCAACTAATACTTAATTACTTACACTATATAGTTAAATTTTGCTTCAAAATCTCTTTTTTAATTGGTTTTAATATTTTAAAAAATGGGTTACCAAATCTATCCATACAACTGATATAAGAATTATCATTTAAATTATGAAAAATGAAATCAACATTTAAATTATCACCATTACAAAATAAACATTCACTTTTTTTAAACAATTCATTGGTATCTGAAACAATAATTATATTAGCATCATAATTATCAATAATTGAAGCTTCCATATAATTCAAAAATGAATATATATTGTTTTTTGTAATTATTTCCTCTAAAAAGTAGATAAAATAGTTATCTTTTATATTGCCTAAGCTTAAATCTCCACTTATTTGTTTTATGTTACCATAGCTATCATACTTATATGATACCATAAGCTTACCACTATTATCAACTATTCCTAAAATATTTT
>CALCWU010000224.1 GCA_937905855.1 uncultured Mollicutes bacterium | reverse complement strand
CACTCTTTCCCTACACGACGCTCTTCCGATCTCTTAATACTAAAAATTAAGGTAATTAAAATGAATAAATATATTACTTTCTTCTTCATTTCATTCACCTCTATTTTTATAATATAATTAATTTTACTTAATGTCAAGATAAAAAATAAAAAAAGTACTATTAAAGTACTTTTTATCAATAAAAATATTTTAATCATTAAATTTAACAACTAGAACCAATCTTTGTAGTCTAGTCATAATTCTTGTGGCTTTGGTTTTATCCTCATCAACGTTTGTAGAAGCAAAATGATTAGTTAATGAGCTCATAGATAAATTAGTAGAAATGAATACTGGTTTTTCATCCATCATTCGGAAATTTAAAAGTGGTGAAATTATTTCATCTCTTACCCAAGGACTCATCATTTCACTACCTAAATCATCAAGCATTAAAACTGGAACCTCTTTAAGCATATTCATCATTTCCTCAAGACGAGGCGTACCAACAGCACTTTTTAAATCTCTAATTAGATCTGGAACATATATTAATAATGATTCAACATTTATTTTGGCTAATTCATTAGCAAGTGCTGCAAGTAAATAAGTCTTTCCACATCCACATGGTCCTGTTAAGCATAAGCCTTGAGTAAGGTGATTATTATCTTTATAGCTATCAATAAATTTTAAAATATAATTATAGGCCTTAGTTCTTGCTTCATTTGTTAGATGAAAATCATTTAATGATGATTTCAAAACATTTTTTGAAATATAAAGGGTATTTAGACAAGTTTTTTGACTTAATTTGTTTTCATATTCTTGCATAAAGCTACAAGCCTTAGTATTAAAATAATATCTATTATTTGCTAAAATAACATTTTTTAAATAGCCCTTAGGATTATTTTTACATTCAGCTAAGCCATTACAGCCTTGGCAATTTTTCCAATCTCTTAAGGCGTTAGCAAATTCGATATAATTATCATTATTAATGTCAAAGCTTTCAAGAAGTGGCTCACCCTTTAATTCGTTAATATAATCTTTATCATCATTGTCAGTTTCAAAAAATTTTGCTTCAAGCTTTTTCATAGCTCCTTAAAGCCCTCCTCTACCTTATCAATTCTTTCATTTACCCAATCATCAGCAGGCTTTTCTTTCTTATTTGGAGATTTTCTTGCTGTCTTCTTTGCTTCAATTTTATTATCAACAATAAATTTAACTGCATCCTCGATTGTTTTTATCTGATAATCATTAGTCCAAGTATCTGCCATTTTTATAAAATAAGTATTTTTTGGTAATGCATAATCATTATTTTGCAGTGCATAGATAATCATACAATTTATTATTCCTCTTGGAATATTATTTAATTTTATATATAATTCATCTATTTGCTTTAAATAATCAGCAAAATATCCAGTTTTAGAATCATCAGTAATTACTTCATTTAACAAATTAACGCTTGTTATTGTTTCTAAAGCCTTATAGTCACCAAAGGCTGCATATTTATTCTTAAGCTTAGGCGCAGAATCATGAATAAATAAATATTTAATTGAAGCCTTTTTACGAATAAGAGTTGGGTTATAATAACCAAGCTTATCAATTGCTTCTTTAGTTATACTTGCCATCTCATATTCATCAAAGCTATATACATAAGCCGTATTTAAAATCGCTCTTTTAAACTGCTTTTTATTACTTGGAATAAATTCTTCAATTATTAGATGCTCAAATTTATTATAATCAAATTCTAAATTATTAATTTCAACATCATTTGGATTTGGCTTACCAAATAATTCTGCTAAAATTTCCTTGTCATTATTTGCTACCTTATCAGTATATACCTCATCAAATTTCAAGGTTTTATCAATATAATCATCCATAATAAGCTTAGGCAAAGTAAAATGATTTAAGATGTTTTTATAACAGGCCTCGCCCACAGTTCCATATAAATAAACGCCAAGTACGCCATCAGTTAAAAAGCTTTTAGCTGACTTTGGTGGTAATAAAATAAATATATATTTATCTAATTCAATATATCTTTTTAAAAGCCCAATGCCCTCTAGTTTTTTCAAGGCATTATTAAATTCTGTTGGTGTATAATTATATAAATCACAAAATTGACTAATTGGATATTCCTCACTAGACATTCCACCTCTATTTAAAAATGCTGACATACATAAATAAATGGATAAAGCCTTAGGCCCCATTAGTGGA
>CALCWU010000223.1 GCA_937905855.1 uncultured Mollicutes bacterium | reverse complement strand
AAGCTTGCTCTTAGCATCATCTTCACTATTACCCTTAACACCATAGTAAACCTTTAGCTTAGGTTCAGTTCCAGATGGACGTAGAACAAACCACATATTATCATTTAGATAATATTTAATAACATTACTAATAGGTAAATCAATATGACTATCCTCGTTAGTTAAATAATTATGCTTCTTTTGAAGCTTAATATCATCCTTAACCTCAATCTTGAAATCCTTAAGAGCTATTTCATTATTTCTAAAATAGTCCATTATTCTTTGAATTTTAGCTTGACCATCAAGACCACTTAAGCCAATATTAGTTATATCTTCTTTATAATAACCATATTTCTTATAAATAGCCTCTAAAGCATCTACCAAATCCATACCCTTTTCATAATAATAAGCAGCAGTTTCACAAAGCATTAAAATTGCTTGAATTGAATCCTTATCTCTAACACATGGTGAAATTAAGCAGCCATATGATTCCTCAAAGCCAAATACATATGTTCCTTTTCCTTTTTCCATTTCTCTAGCCTTTTCACCAATATATTTAAATCCAGTTAAAGTAATTTCAACCTTCATTCCATAAGCATTAGCAATAGCAATTGGTAATGTTGATGAAACATTTGTTGTAAAGACATAGCCATCACTAGGTAGGGTATTTTGCTCCTTCTTAGTCATCAATAAATATTCTAAAATTACTGATGCAGTTTGGTTTCCTGTAAATAATACATATTCATTATTATGTAACACAGCAATTCCTAATCTATCAGCATCAGGGTCAGTAGCTAAAACAATCTTGGCACCAATTTCTTTAGCTAGCTCGATTGCTTCATCATAAGCTTCTTTATTTTCGGGATTAGATGTTTTTACGCCACTAAAGTCAGGATCTGGTGTCATTTGACAAGGAAGTGGTGTTACATCATAGCCAACACTTCTTAAAACTTCTGGTGCAAATACCTGGCCTGTACCATGAAGTGGTGTATAAACTAATTTAAAGTCCTTCTTAAGATTTGGACGCATGATAATCTTCTTAACCTCATTGATATAAACATCATCAACATCCTTACCAATATATTGAATCTTATCATGATTTTTACTATGATCAATAGCAAACATATCCTTTACGGCTTCAATTTCTTTAATTACCTTATCGGCCTCATTTGGAACAAGCTGACAGCCTGTTTCATCATAAATCTTATAGCCATTATATTCCTTAGGGTTATGGCTTGCAGTAATCATAATACCACCAACACAGCCAAAGTGTCTAACAGCAAATGACAATTCAGGAGTAGGTCTTAAATCCTCAAATAAATAAACCTTAAATCCTAAAGTTGTTAAAACCTCAGCAGAAATTCTTGAAAATTCCTTTGAGTAATGACGATTATCGTGAGAAATAGCTACTCCACGATTGAATGCATCCTTAAATCTTTCTAGATATTTTCCAAAGCCATAGGTTGCCTTCATTACAATGTAAATGTTCATTCTATTAGTTCCAGCGCCTAATATTCCTCTTAAGCCACCAGTTCCAAAAGCTAAATCATTAGTAAAAGCCTCTTGTAACGCTTTATCATCCATTCCTTCAATTTCACTCTTTAATTTTGAATCCAAATTTGGATTTTTTAGCCATAAATTAGCCTTTTCTTTATAATTCATTTTAAACGCTCCTTTTCTTCTTTAATTATAACACACCTATTAATCTATAACAAGAAAAAATCAGTAAGACAAATGCAAAAAAAATAAAAAAAGGATTAAATTTGTAGAAAAAAAGCTATCAGAAAAAATCTAATAGCTTTATTGTAATATGTAATTTATTTAATTTGTTTGTTTAAATAATATATATTTAAAATTCCACGTAAAACAAGCTTCTCATCAATAATAATATGATGCTTACAATGAGGAATTATTAAGCTTGATAATCCACCAGTTGCAATTAAAGTGACATTCTTATCGTTTATTTCTTCACAAATTCTATCAATCATTCCATCAATTTGACTAGCTGAGCCATAAATTATACCTGATTGCATACAAGCAATTGTATTTTTACCAAGAACCTTATTTGGCGTTTGTAGTTCAATGCTTGGAAGTAATGCAGCTGAAGAAACAAGGGCATTAAGAGATGTGACAACACCTGGAGAAATTACTATTCCATTTAAGGTTTTGTTCTTAACGTATAGATATTTTGTCGCTGTTCCCAAATCAACAATAATATATGCTTTATCATCAGAAATTCCTGCTGTATCACAGATTAAGTCTGATCCAACACTTTTGGGCTCATCAACCTTGATTGCTACACCGCTTTTAATTCCTGGACCAATAATCATTGGCTTCAAATTATAATATTTTAAAAACAATTTACTAAAAGCACTTGTTAAAACTGGTACAACTGATGAAATAATTACATCATCAAATTCTTCATTTACTAAAAATGTATTTATAAGAGGAAAATATTCATCACAGG
>CALCWU010000222.1 GCA_937905855.1 uncultured Mollicutes bacterium | reverse complement strand
GGTGCTTCACCAAGTTCAACATAGGTAATACAGCCACCATTACATAATTTATGGAATAATCCTTCAAGCTTTATTTTAGTTATACCTGGAAGCTTAGAATCAACATCAACATGGAAAGAATTAGTATAATAACCCTTTTTAAAAATATCAACACTAGGAGTGTATAATTTCTTATCAATATCAATAAATCTACCACTAATTAATTCACCTGCTGTAGCTAATAAAGAAAAATTCAAATTATAATTTTTTCTTAAGAAATCAATAATCCTTCATATGCTTAACTAGACCAAGTGCTCTTATATAATTATCCATATCATTATAATATTTTTCACCCGTTAATATTTCAATAGCTTCAGATAAACCTATAAACCCAATAGATAAGGTTCCATGCTTAAAGACATCCTCTAAATTATCTGTGTTAAATGATTCACACCAAAGCTTAACCTCTAAATTAGTTGGAAACATTTCTTTCTTTAAACTGCAAAGCTTATGGTAACGATCAAGTAAAATATCTTTAACGATAGAAGCGATGTCGTCCCATTTTCCATAAAACATTTCAATCTTTTTATCTTTATCATAATCAGTATACACCTTATCTATTTCTAAAGCAATTTTTGGAAGATTAATGGAAATATTAGCAATATTTCCTCTACCAATTGCGCCAGTATGACCATAAATATCAGCAACAACACGACTTCTACAGCCCATTATTGCAAGATCAGTCGGATTATTCTCTTTGTTTGTATCACTATCACATAAAATATAGGTCGGAATCATTTTTTTAGCAGTAATTTTTAATGATTTTATATATAAGTCATAATTAGGATCACCTGGATTTAAATTAATTTTATTGCATACTTTAAAAACAATATTAGGCTTAAATACCAAATCACCAAGATTATTAAATTGTTCTAACAAAATTTCAGCAATCTTTCTTGCAAAGTCGTTTTTAGCAAGTCCTATATTTAAGGTAATATAATAGCTTGTCTGGCCCATCCTTGTATGGTCACCATTACACCAAATAATTAATTCTCTTATTGAGCTACTAATAATATTAAAATTAGCCTTTGATTCTTTAACATTTAATTTAGTAAGCATATCAGAAATTTCATTATCAAAATTTGCAAAAGCCATCCCACCGGATTGTTCATTTCCAACCTTAATAAATAAATTTTGAATATAATGAAATAAATGCATTATTTTACCAGTGTCATCTAAACCATCAAACTCAGCATATGGTAAGCTATCCACTAAATCTAAGGCTAAACAATTATAGGTTAATCCATAGGCATCAAGATCATGAATGTGGATGTATCCATCATTATGAAGTAAACGCCATTTTTCAGGTAAGCTATCAAGCACTTCCTTCTTATATTCTTTTTCGCCTATATCATAATTATGACCTACATAAGATATTCTATTTGCAGCATTCTCATTGTTATTTTGTTGCATATTATTCACCAATCCTTTCAAATTTTTGATTACTAGATCCAACATATGGAATTATACTAGTTTTTAACTCTTCCATAAATGGCCCTGTTTTTAAATATTTAATCTTACTTAATATTTCTTCTGGAACATCACTTTTTTCATGACCTGTATATAAAGCAATGTCAAAATCAGGAAGCATTTTAATCAATTCTATAACCGATTCCTTTTGTAATAGTGGCTCACCACCAGTAATAGTTATTTTTTTGTTAAATGAACCACCTTTAATTAAATGAGCTAATTCTTTAATAGGCATACTTTTACCTTTATTAATATCCCAGGTAGCCTTATTTTGACAACCTTTGCAATGAAGATTGCAGCCTTGAAGAAAAATCAAGCTTCTAATACCTGGTCCATCAACAAGTGACCTATTAAATAATATTCTATTTACAACAATATCCATATACATCTACCTCCAATGATTTTAAATATTCTCTTTCCTTTTTCTTTTTTAATTCAACACGATATTTTCTTTCTTCCTTATTATATGGAGGAATACAAAATTCATCGTCAACACAAATTCTATCACTTAAATCAATTAGATTTTGTTGTTGAATATTTTTACATTTAAGATAAGGATCATTATTGTTAAATCTTTTAATTTCTAAATATTCATCATACATAATCTCTTCACAACTAATAATTGCAAATTTCCTATTATGCTTAACCCTAGGTAAAGCTCTTGCCACTTTGGAAGCTTCTTTTCCTGATTCAGCATTAATAGCAAATGTAATTGGAATATATCTTTTTCTTCCAACATGTCCACACTTTGTTACTACCTTATAATATTTCATTTTCAAACATCTCCTTTGTTTACAGCTTAATTATCTCATTTATATAATCTAATATCGAGGACATAATCTGCCCTCCCATACTTTTCTATAAATAATAAATTTTAAACTATTTATTTCTTTACACCTACATTATCTCATTAAAAAAACAATTAATCGAGGACAGGAAATGTCCTTTTATAATTATATTGCATACTTTTTTTTTTTTTTGCAATATTTAAGAAAATATAAAAAAAGGACATTATTCCTCATTAGAGAAAATAATGTCCTCAACCTTAACATCAAAATTTTTAGCAATACACTCAATTGTTGAGAGCTTATCTACACCATTTTGAACCCAACGACCAACAGTCCTTGAATCACAGCCTATAATCTCAGCAACATCTTCATATGTTTTGCCTTTGCTGATGAAAAGATTTTTAAGATTTTTGCCAACCTTCTTGGCTAAATCATCTTGTTCCATACGCAGTCTTCCTCCTTTGCGAAGATAACAGACTTGTTAAACAATGCTCCAGAGTCGCGTATTAAATTGGAACAACAATATTATAGCAAAAAAAATCGTATATTGCTATACGACTTATATATTAATTAAAATTTCATTTTCAATTCTTCAATATTTTTATATTACTTAAATCAATATTAGAACAAAATCTATCAGCAATAATTTTGTATAATTCAGTATAATCTACTCTTGGAAATGCCGTTGCTTTTTTATATGCAAGCAAACTTCCAACAACTTTATTTAAAGAACTAAAGCCCAAATTTGTATTGATTCTATCTAGAAATAAAACATTACAATATCTTGTTTCCTTTGTTGATAACTTCTTTATTTCATAAATAAATTCATCGTTTGGATCTCTTTTAGGTTCTTTCCCATCTTGTGGCTTAACATATTTAACATTATTTGGGAGGAATAATTGTTCATTATCCATTAATGTTAGTTCAAATAATTTAGGCATATCATATCTAAAAGAAAATATATGTCTAAATTTAAAAAAAGGATCTATTTCTACAATCATTCTTTTTGCTGATATTGGAAACATCATAAAATTTTCAGTAAAATCATGATGCATACATAAATTTTTCCAAATTTCTTGTTGATAATATGGTTCTATCTCATTTTTTAGAAGACCTGAAAGAAAATTAGTTTTTTTATCATTATGTACGTTAATTCCATTCCAACCCTTTTCATTTTCTGAAGTCATACCAATATCTGTAATTACAAATTCATCCTTATCATAATTAGAATCCCAAAAAGCTAAATAGCCATTATTAATAGTCATTGACCATCTATAAGCAGGATAAGTTTTATCAGGTTGATCTAAAATTCCCACAGGAGAACCATCACTATCTAATATAACTTTTAATGTTCTCATCCAATAATCAAAACTATTTTCATTTTCAATATTTTTCTCAATAAATGGCGGATTTAAAAAAGGACTTTGTTTAATTTCATTTTCAGAAATACCAAACTTTCTAGCAAAATCTTTAGCATTATCGTAATATTTTTTTTCTTGTAGCATAAATTTTTCTGCATCCATACTTCTAATTACTGAAATTAACAAAAATTTTTTAACTACTTTAACCTCATCAAAGCTTAAAACTATTTTATCACTGA
>CALCWU010000221.1 GCA_937905855.1 uncultured Mollicutes bacterium | reverse complement strand
AAAAAATGGCTATGCTAAGCGTATGAAGGTTGAAGAATATAAGACGCAAAGCCGTGGTGGTGTTGGTGTATCGGGAATAAAGACTCATGAGGATGATGATGTTAGTCATATTTTACCAACAAGCACTCATGATTATATTCTATTCTTTACAAATTTAGGTAGAGTATATGCAATAAAGGGTTACCAAATTCCTGAGGGTTCAAAGACAAGTAAGGGTCTTCCACTTGTTAATATTTTGAATTTTATGGAAAATGAAAAGCTTGCAACTGTAACAAACGTTAAGAATTTTAATGATGAAAATGCTTATCTAATATTTATTACTAAAAATGGTGTAATAAAGAGAACAGCATTATCACAATATCAAAATATTCGTTCAAATGGTATCATTGCTATTAATTTAGCTGATGGCGATGAATTACTTCAGGTTGAATTAACAAATGGTAATGATGAAATTGTTCTTGGAGCCTCAAATGGTAAGGCAATTCGTTTTAAGGAAACTGATTGTAGAGCTCTAGGCCGTAGTGCAACAGGTGTTATTGGTATGCGCTTTGGTGAGGATGATCATATTATAGGTGCAGCTATAGCTAAACCAAACGAGGAAATTCTTGTAATTACTGAAAATGGCTTTGGTAAACGTAGCTCAATTGATGAATATCGTCTTCAAAATCGTGGCGGTCAGGGTGTTAAGACCGTAAATGTTACCGAAAAGAATGGTAAGCTAACAGCCTTAAGATCTGTTGATGATAATAAGGATTTAATTATCACAACAGATAAGGGTGTAGTAATTCGTATTCATGTAAATGAAATTAGTAAAACTGGACGTTCAACTCAAGGTGTTCGCTTAATTAGATTAAAGGAAGATCAGCATATTTCAACAATAGCTATTGTCGATTGTGTAGAGGATGAACCTGTAATTGAAAATGTAGAACCAAAACAAGAATAATTAAAAAAACAAGGTGTGACTAGCTAAATTGTCACACCTTATTTCTTAATTAAGGTAATATTTTAATATTTAGTGTAAAAATTAATAATTATGAATATTTTTGAAACTTTTTTAACTAATATAAGCCTAATTAAATGGAGCTGATAAAATGAGTGATGAATTGAAGCTAAAGCTTTCCTTAAATAATCAAAAAAAGCTTAATGAAACCTATTTATATCTTTTTAATAAATATAAAGGCTTAGTAGCCTTTATCGCCTCAAGATATTTAGCTGATGCTTGTGATATCGATGATGTTGTTTATGAGGTTTTTTCAATGCTTTTTAAAAATCCTAATACTGTGAAAAAATCAGTTAAGGGGTATTTAGTAACTAATGCTAAATATTTGGCAATTAAAATATTAAGGGAAAGAAATCATTATATTAACGATTTAGATAGTAATTATGTTGATAAAAATTCTTCAATTAAATATACCTTTATAGTTAATGAGATAAAAAAGGTATTAGACGAGGAGGAGTTTATTATTATTTATAATCATTTCTTTGAAGATTTAACATTTAAAGAAATTGCTTTAAAATTAAATAAAAAGGAAGCTAGTATTAAATCAATATATTATCGCTCATTAAAAAAGGCCAAGAATAAGTTAAAGGAGCTGAATTAAATGAAAAAACTAGAAAATGATTTTTTGAAGGAATTAAATAAGCAAAATATTTCTAATATTAAGCCTAGTGATCTTAATTTATGCCAAGAAAATAAAAGGCCAAGAATAAGATTATCATTTATTTTATCATTTGCTGTAGTTATTATTGCGGTTATTACCTGTATCTTAATTTATAAAGCACAATTATCTAGTAAATATCCGATTAAATATGTCAATAGAGGAGATATTAATAATAGTAATGATGGATATATTATTAAGCATTGGGATGAAAAGTCAAATTATGAAAAATGGCCTAGTATATCTTATAATAATCGTAATTATGAATTATATAGTACTATTTTAATTAGTGAAACACCTACTAAATATATTGGTGATAAAATTGGTGAGTGTGTTGCAGTAGGTTATGATATTTATGAGCAAAAGCAGCATACATGTAATACCCTTATTTATGAAATTAAGGATTTTAAATCTGAGCTTGCAATAGCTGTTAAATACGAGAATGATGATTGCTATTATTCTATGGTTAATATAAATTATGAATTTGCTAATACCCTTGATTTTATTAATTCTTTAAATATTAGTAGGTATGCTACCTTTAAGAGTGCTCATTATTATAAGGATGATCTAGAAATAGAATATTATGATTTGAAAAATAATGATATTATAAGTAAATTGTTTGTTGATAAAGATGCGCCTGTTGAAATGATAAATTCTAAATTTCCATTAATGAGTATAAGCTTTTCTATTGAAGCAATTGGTAGAACAAATTTAAGCTTATCTGTAAGTAGTGATGGTTATATTAATACCAATATATTATCCTATAATCGTAGTATATATATTGGTAAGGATAAGGTTAATAGCTTTATAAAATATATTGACGATAATTATCAGGGCTATAAAATTGTTTATGTAAATAATATATTAGAAGAAACAGGCTCAGCTATGTTTTCTAATGGTAGTAGAAATTAATATTAAATAAAAAAATAAGGGTGTGACTCGTTAATTGGTCACACCTTGTTTCTTAATTAAAGTAATATACTTTTATTGTTAAATTTGAACTAGTATCATATTCTGATAAATCAATACTTCCATTTTTATTGAAATCTTCAAGAGGATATTCAATCTCATTAATTGATATTTTTGATAGATTTTGATATTTGCTACCATTCCAATAACTTAAATCTATAGTATTTTTATCAATATATGCTTTGTTTAAAGTAACATTTTTTGCTTTAGGATTGAAAATACTATCATAAAATAAATAGATAGTTACATTAAGTTTATAATCAACTACATTTTTTGTGTAGATTGTTACATCATCTGTTAGCCAATATTCATCAGTAAGCTTTTTTGTACATTCTTCATCTAAATAAAAGCTAGATGAAGTCATATAATTTAATTTATGAAGTTCGATATTAATATCATCTTCATTTAAAAGATATATATCAGATAATACTATTGTTTTATTATTAACTAAAACTGTTGCTGTATAGGTTAAAGCATCTTTCTTTAATCTAAAAGTATCGTCTTGAATTACAATCTCAATACTTATTGAATCTATTAATCCACTATCAGTTTGAGCTTTGTAGGCTTCAACTTTTACTTTTCTTTCTTCAAAATGGTCAGAGCTTTTCTTTAATTGATAGCTTGTATCTGTAATATACTTATCATATATTTTATAATATTTTGCCTCTTTAATAGCATTCCATTTTAATAAGCCATCATTTGATACGTCATATTGCTTGAAAGTATCACTTTCCTCATATTTTGTATTATCTATAGTAGGAGATGCAGAAGAATTTGTAGTACCTCCACAGGCATATAAATTAATAAATATACCAAGTCCTAAAAAGACAATTAACAATTTTTTCATTTTAAAATACACCTCTTATTTTATTATATCGTAAAAAAAAAAAAACAATATTGAATATTTGAAAAGAGTAATTTTTTTTGCGCAACTTGTTTGTTGCGAGGGATTGCTTTATTTTTTTTACCTACAAAATTATAATAAATGACGAAGGATGGTAATAAGAAATGAAAAAAATATGTTTAATGGGCTTAGGCCTAATGTCCTTAGCAGGACTTGTCTCATGTGGCGTTGGTAGCAGCAGTGAGATAGCAGGGGTTTATGGATTTGATTCTATTCAAATTGAATCTAATGGGGAGAAGAAAACAATTAAAAAGGGAGAAACATTTAGTGGGGTAAAGCTTGATGAGGATTTTGTGAAGTTTACATTATATGCAAATAATAAATTTGAGACAAATTCTTATTTAACAGATTGCATTCAAATTGGTACTTGGAGTAATGAAGATGACAAGATTACATTAAGTTATGAAATTACAAATAATTCGGAAACAGTTACTAAAAGTGGTAACAATTTAAAATTCTATGAAGGATCAGAAGGAAATTCTACAACAATTTCTCTTAAAAGGTTATCTGATTCACCAGATAAAGGAGTAGAGGATTACCATTATCATTCATATAATAGTGATTACAGCTATGATGATGATTATCATTGGTACGAGCCTGCTTGCTCTCATAATCTATATGTTGCAAAGAATGGTCATGAATGGGAAAATGAAAAATGTAAGGTATGTCATATATCTATATACAGTTTTTCTCTTGATTCTGATCAAAATTATCAAATTTCAGATATACTTGAAAAATCAACATTTTCATTTTCAAACGAAAAAAAGCATACAATACCAGAAAGTTATGATGAACATAATGTAACTAGCTTTAATGCAAATATCTTTGATTTTTCTGATACTGAGGAATTATATTTTGGTAAAAACATTAAAAAAATTGTTGGAAGTTTTTCTCGTGCATCTTCGTTAAAATCTATTTATTTTGATGGAACAGTTAATGATTTTGTTAATATAGAATTTGAAGATTATGATGCTAATCCTCTATATTATGCTGAAAATTTCTATGTTAAAAATAATGATAAATATGAGAATGTAGAAGAGATAACTATTCCAGACACAGTAACACGTATTAAGGAAAGACAATATGCTTGCTTTAGAGATTTAACAAAGGTTTATATGTCTAAAAATACTTCAATTGCTTATGATGCGTTTTATGGATGTGATAAATTAAGCAGTGTTTATTTTGATGGTACTAAAGAAGAATATATGACAAAAATTGGTCAAACAGTTATTTCAAGTACTAATCGTAATATAGATATTTATGTTTATGAAAATGGCGCTTGGATTATTTTAGAATACTAGTTTATTATAATTAATTTCACTCACCTAAAATAAAGAAAATACGTATTCATATGATGATTTTGAATACGTATTTTTCTTACTTCTTTAACATATATAGGATACCAATTGTTCCTTTTCCACAATGCGAAGAAATTACACATCCGGCATTTGTAGGGAAAACATTTGCTTCCTTAAACATTTCTTTTACCTTTGGTATAAGGTAGTCTGCATAGCTATCAGCCATAGAATGAGTTATGATAATATTATCTAAATCAACATTATCTTTATCGTCTGCAATCATTTTTAGCATAGCGTCTAATGCTACCTTCATTTTACCATGTGGCATTTTACCAACACTCATTTTACCATCGCGTACAACAATGATTGGTTTAATTTTTAATAGTGAGCCGAAGAAGCGAGCTATACCACTACATCTACCACCCTTATGAAGGTATTCCATTGTTTCAATTGCAAATTGACTTTTAACAAGGCTAACATTTTTATTCATCAGCTCAACTATTTCTTTAGCTGATTTACCATCATCGCGGTATTTACAAGCCTTTAATATTTGTAGACCAATGCCTGTAGAAAGGTTTGCGGCATCAATAATATGAATTTTTTCTTCATTTACCTCTTTGGCAGCAAGTAAGGCATTTTCATAGGTTCTAGACATAGCGCTACTAATGCCACCATAAATTATTTCATTGCCATCATTTATATATTTAGTGAAGGCTTCAATAAAATCAGCTACGCTAATTGCTGCAGTTTTAGGTAATTCATTATGCTCCTCAACAAGCTTATATAATTGGTCAGTTGTTATTCCCTCGCCATCCTTATATGATGCAAATGAAAAATTTACGTATAGGGGTAAAACAACAATATTCTTTTCTTTTATTATTTCTGGTGTTAGATCACATGTACTATCTGTGATTATTGTTATATTGCTCAAGTTTACATACCATCCTTTTAGATAATTATACCTTAAAATTTGCTGAAAATAAAGTATAATATTTTCAAAATTATTTCTTTTTACTATCCCAAAATTGAACTAATTCATTTTTAAGCTCACTAGTATTAGAAATGTATTTTTTATTATTCCAGCTTGCTGGCATAAGTGATTGATAAATTTTATAACGATAGCGATAATCAAGTAGAAGAACAACGCCATAATCATTCTCACTTCTAATTACCCTTCCGGCTGCCTGAACAACCTTATTAAAGCCTGGATAGGTGTAGGCATAATCAAATCCATCATTATATAAATTATCGAAATATTCTTTAGCTAAGTCGTTTTCTAGACATATTAGTGGCAAGCCAACACCAACAATAATGACTCCCTTTAACAGGTCACCAATATAATCAAGTCCTTCTGAAAAAACACCACCCATAACAAAGAAGCCAACCTTTGTTTGTTTTGTTTCGAAGAATTCCTTAAATATTTCATCACGCTCATCCTCAGTCATACTTTGGCGTTGAATAAAGCATTTATAGCTTATATCATCGAGACGATCAACAACCATTTGCATATATTGATAGCTTGGAAAGAATATAATATAATTTCCAGCCTCACTAGATGTTAAAATATCTAGGGTGTTTAAGATGTCATCAATACTTGCTTCTCGCTCTTGATATTTGGTGGAGATTTTATCATTAATAATTAAGTCTAGATTATTTGGATCAAATGGTGATTCTAGCTTTAAATATTTACCAACACCGCCTGTTAATAAATCCATATAATATTTAATGGGGAATAGTGTTGCTGAAAAGAAGACAATACCATGACATGACGTTTTAATAGTTTGATAAATAAATTTTGAAGCGTCAAAGCAACGTAGTGTCATAATAAAATTATCTTTTTTAGTTTTGGTTACTAGAGTTTTATGAACCTTATCATATAAATCACAAATTCTTAAAAAATCATATATTTCAAAGTAGGCTTCTAAGGCTTTATCCTTTTCAGCAAATTCTTCATTATCAGAAAATACCTGCTCACATTTGCGAGCTATAGTGCTTAGTGATGAATAAAAAGTAGTATCTAATTCATCCTGGTAATAGGTGAATCCGTCTGTCAGCTTAGCTTCATAGCCCTCAAGTATTTCAATAGCTCTATTTACATCCTTTCTTACAGATGGCTTAAGACCAGTAAGACTAATTCTTAGCTTCTTTAAAATATCTGTTGATATTACAGCTGAATACATATCCTTACTGCGATCAACTAAATTGTGAGCTTCATCAACTAATATTTTAGGCTTGTAGGTTGAATCATCAAAATAACGAATTAGGTGAGCCTTTGGGTCAAAGGCGTAATTATAATCAGCAATTATTAAATCACAGAAGTTAGATAGCTCTAAGGAATATTCAAAGGCACAAATTTGATGCTTATCGGCATATTCTAAAATTGTATCATAATCATAAATTCCCTCATAGGAGAATATATCTAATATGGCATCCTTTAATCTAGAAAAGAAGCCCTTAGCTAAAGGACAAGACTTAGGATTACAATTTTTTTGTTTAGCCTGACAAATTTTACTTTTCGCTGTTAGAACAATTGCCTTCATTTTAAGGCCATTTTCATATAGAAGATTTATGGCACTTACGGCAACCTTTTTGCCCATTCCCTTGGCTGTTAGATAAAATAATTTATCTTCTTTGTTATTTAGAGTTTTTAATGAGGAAAAAAGGGTAGCCATTGTTTTACCAACACCTGTTGGGGCAATTGTAAAAAGAATGTCTTCATTTTTCATTGTTTGAAAGCAAGCAGCCATTAAATCACGCTGTCCCTTACGCATTTTTTCAAAGGGGAATTTGATTGTCTTTATAGTTTCTATACGATTTTCATTGGCTTTATCAACATCATGAAGAAATGTAAGATATTCCTCACAGCATTTAAAGAAGAATTCCTCTAACTCATCAATATTTAAAATTAAATCAAATGATTTAGTTTCATAGGTTATTGTTGAGATAAATGTTAGTCTTAAATGAACGTTATTTAAATTGTGCTCTATTCCATATAAATAGCCATATAGCTTTAGCTGAGCAAGATATTCATTATGATAATTTAATCCTACCTGATCTAATTCAAGCTTAGTTGATTTAATTTCTTCAATAATTGTTTCCTTGTCTTCAAATAATACGCCATCAATAAAGCCATTGATGGTTATTTCTTCATTTAAGATGGTTATCGTTTTTTTAACATATACCTCCTTTTGAGAAGAATCCTTATATTTATTTTGCAGAAATAAATGAGCCTCTTGGCCCTCTAGGTTTTGATAGTTTGCTTGAAATTCAATCGTTAAATCACCACTTGCGCAAACAAAATAGGCTATTTCTTTTACGCCAATAGTTTTAGTCATTTTTTTCACCAAGCCTTCTATAAACCTCAATACTTTTTTCTAGGCTTTGGGAATCCTTGACCTCTAAAACAACATTTTTTCTTTTAGCTAAGCGAAAATATTTGCTTAAATCAAGTGAGCCTTTTTTAAGTTCTAAATGGCATTTATCCTTAAATGCATCATGAAAATGAACTTCAAATAAATCTTTGCTATTTTCTAAAACAAACTTATAGAAGGAATAATCATAAATGGCATCATGACCAATATCAAAGGTAATATTAAAGTCATCGTTAATTAATGA
Source organism: uncultured Mollicutes bacterium (assembly GCA_937905855.1). Classification (GTDB taxonomy): domain Bacteria; phylum Bacillota_I; class Bacilli_A; order Acholeplasmatales; family Anaeroplasmataceae; genus CAKQDS01. The sequence goes on along the minus strand of CALCWU010000221.1, from coordinate 2,803 downwards.
ATAAAAAGCACTAATGATAAAGGGTGGGGTAATTATGTTTTCAATAGTTAGGGTGATATTATACTTATTACAAATTTCTCTAAATTTTTTTAGGGTGCTTGTTAGCCTTAAAACAAATTCACTATCATTTTCATAATTATAGAATTTACAACCATCAATAGTAGTGTAGGGGCCACAGTTTAAATGAACATTAACACTCATAATATTTAGATGCTTCACATCTAAAATCATTTTCTCAAAGCTTTTAATATAGGCATTTCTAATTATTTCATCATCGATTGCTAAATCAATGTCATCATAAAAATGAATACTATATTTTAAGCTTTCATCTAGATGATTTGAAATTCCTTTTTTTACATATGGCATATTATAATTAAGCTCTATAAAATCAAGATTGTTCTTTTTAGCAAACCTAATATTTTCATCAATTGATTTAAATTCTAAAAGTGTTGGCATTCCAAGCATTCATAATCACATCCTATATTATGTATATTGTACCATAAAAGACTATTTATTTAAATATTTGGTTTGTATAAGCCTAATAAAATAAACTTAAAAAGCATATTTTAGCATAGGGGTGGATTATGGATTGGCTTATTAATCAAAACATTATTTTAGTTTCTTTTTTAGGAGGACTTTTTACATTTTTAGTAACCTTACTTGGCGCTTTAAGTGTTATAATATGTCCCAAAATAAATGAAAAAATTCTTTCTATTATTATTGGCTTTAGTGCAGGAGTAATGCTTGCCTCAGCAATCTATTCCTTATTAAATCCTGCTATCGAATTAGCAAGAGAATTAGATTATTTTTTAGTTTTTCCAGTGTTTATAGGTCTAATATTAGGATTTGTTTTTTTAATCTTAATTGATTATTTCCTTAATTTAAAAAATAAAAGAAGTAGCGCAACGCTATTATTAACCTCAATGACTATACATAATATACCAGAGGGCTTATGTATAGGTGTTGCCTTTGGAAGTATTGCTCTTGGTCTTGATAACCTTGATTTTGTTCAAGCAATTTCTCTAACCTTAGCAATTGGTCTTCAAAATTTTCCTGAGGGTATGGCTTGCGCACTGCCATTACAAAATGAGGGCTTTAGTAAGAAAAAATCATTTCTTTTTGGTAGCATGTCAGCAATTGTTGAACCAATTTCTGCAGTTATAGGTGCGATTATTGTTATTATTGTAAAAACAGTTTTACCATATTTATTAAGCTTTGCTTCGATAATAATGATTTTAGTGGTAATTAATGAATTATTACCAGAAATGATTATTAAAAGAAAAATCCCAACAAGCATAGGCTTTATATTGGGATTTTGTGTAATGCTATTATTAGATATTTGCTTATAAAATTAAAAAACAATTGGACTAATTAAATTTTGTAATAATGCAACAACGCTATAGCCTGCTATAGCGCTTGTTTTGCTATAAACATCTAGATGGGCCTTAATTTCATCACCACATTCAATATCTATACATTGGCTATCACCGATGAAATCCTTTTTTGTTTGGATTTTTATTTTTGTATCATGAACGCCTTTTGTGGCAAGTGCAGTGGCAACACCAACATTTATACCAGTTGGCAGATTCCTAATTGCCTCATAGGCACTATCATTAAAGGCAACAAAATCATGATCATTCATTTCTTTATTATAAAGCGCGGTTCCCTCTAAAGCCTTTGGGCCTTTTGTATTAGTAAGTGAAGCCTTGGTTAATCCCATAAGCTTTGCTGTACGTAATACCTCAAATCCGCATATCGCACCACTTGCTAAATGAACTTTTACGCCGTTTTTGCAACAAAGTCCTTTGATTTTTTCGTAATAATTTTCATCACTTAAGGCACCAATTGATAATAGAATAACATTGATTTTTTTGCTTAGTGTTTTTTCTAAGATATCTATTGTTGCTTTTGGATTTGTAGCCTCTACGACATAGCTTATTCCTCTTTGTAGCATTTCATCATAGGTATCACACTTTTCAATACCTAAATAGTTTGCCATTTCTTCACGGCTTTTAGCAGTTTTGCTATAGCAGCCAACTATTTCATAGCCTTCTAGTAATCCTTCCTTATAGCATTTTGCAACGATTTTATTTAGTTTTCCACAACCATATAATCCTAATTTAATCATTTACTTCTCCTTGACTTTGTATTTCTAAAATTATATTATTAATATATATTATAACAAATATTGAGGTAATTTTAAATGTTTAAAAAAATTGTGATTATTGAACCAATTAATATGCTGGATGTTCATAAGAAAATGCTTAATGAATATGCTTTAGAGGTTATAGCATACGATAGTATTCCTACATCAGATGAAGAGAAAATAAAAAGAATTGCAGATGCTGATTGCTTATTAGTTTCATATACATCTAGTATAGATGAGTATGTTATTAATAAGGCACCAAATTTAAAATATATTGGAATGTGCTGTTCATTGTATTCTAAAGAATCAGCAAATGTTGATATTGCTGCTGCTGAATTGAAAGGAATTACAGTAAAGGGAATTCGTGATTATGGCGATGCAGGTGTTGCTGAATATGTTATATATGAGCTTGTTAAATTTTTAGAGGGCTATGATGGTCTAAAATGGGATAGCTATGCTCATGAGATAACTAATTTAAAATGTGGTGTCATTGGTCTTGGAACTAGTGGAACCCTAATAGCTAAAACACTTAAGCATTTCAATGCTGATGTTTCCTATTATAGCAAAACTAGAAAGGAAAATCTTGAGGCTGAATATGGTTTTAAATATAAGGATTTAAATACATTATGTCATGAAAGCGAAGCAATATTTTTAGCT
>CALCWU010000220.1 GCA_937905855.1 uncultured Mollicutes bacterium | reverse complement strand
CCTTTGTTCCGGCATCTTGTGGACTTTTAATTGCTAGTGAAATTATTAATGATTTAACAAAGGACTTCAATTAATTATGATATATTTAGATTATGCAGCAAATTATCCAACTAAGAAATTAGTCTTAGATGAATTATATAGTGTTGAATTAAATTATATAGGAAACGCTAATAGTACGCATAGCCTTGGTCAAAAATCAAAGCAACTTTTAAATGAATGTAATGATAATATTTATAAATATTTAAACTTAGATAAGGATAAATATGATATTATTCATACCTCATCGGCTACAGAGGCTAATAATTTAGCAATTAAAGGAATTGTTAAATCCTATAGTGCCTTTGGTAACAAAATTTTAGTAAGTGAATTAGAGCATAATTCAATAAATGCTACCTTAGGCTATCTTAAGGAGCAGGGCTATGAGGTCGAATTTGTTAAAACTCTAACAAATGGTAAAATTGACCTTGATGATTTAAAAAATAAGCTTACTAATAAAACAATTTTAGCCTGCTTAACATTATTAGATAGCGAGCTTGCAACCCTAGAGGATTATTTAGAGATTACAAGTATCGTTAGTGAATTTAAAAATTGTCATTTGCTTATGGATGTAACCCAGGCTATTAGTAAATATGATTTTGATTTAAATAAAATTGAAATGATAACATTCACACCACATAAATTTGGTGGCTTAATTGGAACTGGAATTCTTTTAAAAAGAAAATCAACGATTTTAACACCACTTATTCATGGTGGTGAAAGTGCAAGTGTTTACCGAAGCGGAAGTATTCCTCTTGGTCTTATTGCCTCAAGTGCTAAGGCTATTGAGCTAATGAGTATTAATAAGCAAGAAAATGTTTTGAAAATCAAAGAAATAGCTAATTACTTTTTAAACAAGATTAAAGATATTAAGGAAATAAAGGTAAATTCATTTGCTAATTTATTTATTTTCAATTTAAGTATAACAAATCATAAAGGCTTTGAGGTTGTTAATTATTTATCACAAAATGAAATTTATATTAGTCAAAAATCAGCCTGTTCAATCAAAAATACTCCATCAAAG
>CALCWU010000219.1 GCA_937905855.1 uncultured Mollicutes bacterium | reverse complement strand
TCATCAGGCACCACGCCCATAGAAACTGCGTTTGCATTATCTAAGTCAGCATAATTTTCCGTGTCAAAGCTTGGCTCATTCATATTTGAAAGAGGTGATAATTTAGCATAAACGTTTAAATTACCAATGCTAGTTTTAGCCTCGATATAATTTAAATCATATCCGCCATCAACCTTATCAAGATAAAAATCAAGGTTAAGCTCAATTCCCATAATATTAAGCTTAGCCTGCATTAAAACATTATTATCAGTCTTTGTTATAACAGCATTGTTTAGATCATTCATCAACGCTTCAGAATCAATACTACTATTTCCCTCTAGCTTAACACCACTAACTGCATTCATAAATGTTTCAATAGTCGCTCTAAATGTTTGATTTTGAATCTTAACATAAACATACTCACCATCGTATAAAACAGCAAGTCCATTTAAATCAGCAACTACTCTTTTTTCGCCCAAATTAAGACTAACATTTCCATTTATTTCTTTATCATTAAGCTTTAGGTTTAAATTTAAATAGCCCTTAGATGTCAAATAAGCGCCAAAAGCTGATTGTAAATAATCAATAGGAGTTAATTCCGTTGGTTTAATCTCTCCACCATTTGCTGGCTTTAAATTTTTATACTGGTCATAATAATCATTAACCTCAGGAATTGATATTTCCTCTGGATAACTAAATTCCTCTACCAAATCTTCATTACACTTTAATGAACCAAGACCAGGCATATTAATATTATAAACGCTTTGGTTGTGTAGAGAAATCACATTCCATTCTTTGTCAAAAACAATGGTTTGTTTAACGCTAACAAATGTTGGATCAGCTGAAGCACTTGCATATGAACGAACCTGATTTTTATAATAAAAAATAGCTTGTGATGGATCTAAATCCAAAACAATTTGATAACAACCGTCAATTTCTTCCATAGTTGACGTATCAAGAATAGTATACTTGTTTAAAACATATGGACTCATTTCAGAAGGAAGAAATCCAAAATTTTTAGAAAAGTCCTCGTATGTTACAACATCTGGCTTATCATTCTTCCATGTAGTAGCCTCGCCCTTAATCTTATTTGGTGAACGCATTAAAACCTTACCATCAATAAAATAATTTTGGGCAGCAACACTCTTAAATGTTGATTCAGATATAGCCTCCTGAAGCATTTCGTTTCCATTTACAACTCTTCTATTATAAACAGTTTGTGTATAGGGAATAAATCCTACATTAGCTACAACCTTACCCTTTTGGATAGTTGTAAATTTCTTATTCCTATCAATTTTACCTGCTAAAATTGCTACATTATCATAAAGTGAAAAGTCAAGTGGAGCACCACTTTGAGGCACATCAAGCTTTGTTGTATCCTCCTTTGGCTTTGCTGCCGCTGTTCCACCATTATGATTTATATTATTAATAATTAATGTGACGCCAATTGCCGTGAAAATACCGATAATTATTGTCGCAATTATTATGATTTTCTTCTTCATAAGCTTACGCTCCTTATACAATATCTATGATATTGTAATGCCAACTTTACAATTTGTCAAGATGTAAAGTAGACTTTTCATTCATATTTCACAAAAAATTCATATAAAGCGCGCAAAAATGACAAAAAATGCATACTTTCGTATGCATTCAAACTATTTTTTTAAACTTTCATTATATCTCTTATTCTCACTACAGCAATTATCATCAACATCCATTGATTCTTCACTAATTGATTTAAAATCAGGACATTCTACTTCATTATTATAAATATCATCGCTTATTATTTGCTTATTTTTTTTGCAGGTTCTACCCAAAACATATTCACATAATAAGCATTTAGAAAATTTTTTCATTTCCTTTTTTCAACCAAAAAGGATGTCTAAGCATCTAATTCATATGTTTTACATATTTTTAATAAATCACTAGTATTGTATTCTCTAAGAACCTTCTTATCTTTACTTCCTATATAGTTAGTTCTTAAATTTCCAACATAAATACTGTAGTTTTCATATTTAATTACAATGTCTATACTATCCATAGTCTTTACATCAAAGCTATTAACACTAAAATTTTTAAAGAAGTGGTTCTTATATTTAGTCTTCTTTAAATCCTTAATAAAATTAGTGTAGCTAGACTCAGCTATTTTATATTCTTTAGCTTCATAAACATAGCTTATTTCCTTAACACCTTTATCAGATATACTAAAGCTACTTTTACTAATTCCAATACCCAAAAAAACAATTAATGCTAAAAATAAAACACTACAAACTGTAATCAATATCTTTTTCATTTTTTTCTCCCTTTATTATTTAAATTTGATTTCATTTTAATACTTTTTTAAATGAATGTCAACATTTTTTCACTTTTATTTGAAATCGATAACATAATCAACAAGATCAAGGGTAAAATCATGCTCATGGCTTACAATTATCACAGAGCCAATAAAATTATCAATTGCTTCATACAAAGCTTCTTTAGCAAGAGCGTCTAAATGATTAGTAGGCTCGTCTAATATTAATATGTTACTTTTTTTCATAGTCATTAAAGCTAGTCTTACCTTGGTTTGCTCACCACCAGATAATTCTTCCATATTTTTTAAAACTAAGTCGCTTCTAACGCCAACACTTGCTAAAATACTACGTAGCTCACCATCAGTTTTAAGAGGATAATATCTTCTTAAATAATTAATTGGTGTAACATGCTTATCAATTTCCTCTTCCTGAGAAAAATAATTAATATCAGCACTTGGATTAAATTTATAGTCACCAGAAATAGGCTTTAAAATTCCCATAATAGTTTTAATGATTGTTGTCTTACCAACACCATTTCTACCTACAATTGCCACTTTTTCGTTATGCTTAATTAAAAGATCAATTGGTGGCAAAATTGCTTTATTATTGTAGCCGACCTCTAAATTATCTAATTTTAAAACCTCTTGACCAAGTCCTTTTGAAAAAGCAAATTTAAAATGTACTGGCATCTCTTTAACAGGCTTTTCTAAAACTGTTATCTTTTCAAGCATTTTTCTCCTTGACTGAGCCTGCTTAGTTGAGGTTGCCCTTACAATATTCTTTTGAATAAAGGCTTCGGTTTGTTTAATAAATTTTTGCTGCTTTTCATAAGCATTTTGATATTGCAAAGCCTTTAGGGCATGCTCCTTTAAATAAAAATCATAATCCCCTTTATATCTTACAAATTCCTTATTTTCTAAAGCATAAACTACTTTTGCAATGCTTCTTATAAAATATTCATCATGAGATATTACAATAAACGCTTTTGGATAAGCATTTAAAAATTTAATAAGCCATTCAATATGAGAGGCATCCAAAAAATTTGTAGGTTCATCCATTAATAATACATCATGATTTTCTAATAGCATTTTTGCTAGATAAACCTTTGCACGCATACCACCAGACAATTCATGGAGATGCATCGACAATTGCTCCTTAGAAATACCAAGACCATTTAAAATATTCCCAATCGTTGAATCAATTGCATAAAAATTAGCCTTTTCAAGCTCATCTTGAATTGCTTGGGCTTGATTTAAAATCTTATCATACTCATTTTCATTTGCTAAAGCAATACTTTCAAAAAGCTTATTCATTTTTTCTTCTTTAGCGAATAGATCATTAAAAACTCCGTAAATATATTCTGAAACTAATATATCCTTATTAACCTTTAAATGTTGATCAAGGTAAGAAAAAGAAACATTATTTAGCCATGCTATTTTACCACTATCAGGGCTTAAATTTCCAGCAATCAAATTCATAAATGTAGATTTGCCAGCTCCATTAGGGCCAACAATTACAATGTGCTCGCCTGGTAAAAGACGAAAATTTGCATTTGCATACAATTCTTTATCCTGATATTTAAATTTCAAATCAGTAACTTCTAACAATGACATTTTAATCACACTCCTTATTTATGTTTATTTCTCTTAAGCCTTAACTATTACATTTAGATTCACCGTCCTTAAAACAAGGCTATTTTACCACAAGTATTTATCTTTTTCAAATATAATATATATGGTGATAATATGCAAATTGCAATCCCTTTAAGATTATGGAAAAATAAATTATATGTAAATATTTCCTATTTGAATAAAATAAATCCTGTTTTTATTACTTTTGATAATATTTCATCAATTAAAAAATGCGATGGATTATTAATACCTGGAGGTTATGATATCAATTCTAAATGGTATAATTCTAATATTAAATGTAATAATTCTTCTTTTTATAATGATTTCCTCGATTTTTCACTTATTAGATATGCCATAATTAATGATATCCCCATTCTAGGAATATGTAGAGGAATGCAAGTAATAAATGTTTACTTTAACGGTGATTTAAAAAACATTAAATGTCATTATAATAAAAAGCACTATATTTATTTAAATAACCAAAAAATTTTAGTTAATTCTTATCATCATCAAGCAATAAATAAAATAGGAGATGGCCTTATTATAAAAGCCATCTCCAAGGGTAATATTATAGAAATTATTACTCATAGTCAATATAAAATCCTAGGACTAGAATTTCATCCTGAGCTTATAAATAAAAATTTCATTTATGATTATTTTAATAAATATCAGAATTTCCCAAATTAATCATAATAATTT
>CALCWU010000218.1 GCA_937905855.1 uncultured Mollicutes bacterium | reverse complement strand
TAGCTTATAATATGAAAAAATTAAAAGAAGGTGTTATATGATTAGGGCGAGTTGTTAGTTTTTAAAGGGTTTATTTATATATTTAGTAAAAGGAAGGATAGTAGTAAAAAATGAAAAGGAAGTTAGTAGAAGTATTTAGTTTTATTTTAAGTGTTTTTTTAGTTAGTTTTTGCTTTCAAAATGGAGATGATGTTAAATATTTTGAAGCGCCAAATGCAATTGGAACAATTGAAAATAATTCAAGTGTGGTTTCGACTCAATCTAGTAGTGGTAGATTTCCAATTGGAATGAAAGAATATTTTTCTGGACTTAAGTATAATTTTCCAGCAAATCAAATGGGTACATGTGGATATGTTGCTTTATCACAAATATTAACATATTATGATACAACGTTAAATGATTATATTGTTCCGGAAAATTATGACGTTGAGTCAAGTGATACAAATAAGTTATTTTTGTCATATAATTCTCCAGGTTGCTTGTATCAAGAATTAGATGCTAGTAGTCCTGAAACTTATATTTCTGAAATTGAACGCACATCAACAACAAATCTTCAAAGCAAACTATTAACATGCTATAAGTCTGCATTTGGTGATTATGCAAAGGATGAAAAAGGAAAATATATTTTTTCGGTTGGTCAATGGGATTATCAAGCAATTTTAAATCAATATTTTAAATCGTTTTTTAAATCAAAATTTTCAATTGAAACTTATGGTATAAATAATAATGAATCGCTTGCACATTGTACTAATAGATTAAAAGAAATAATTAAAACGGCAATTGATGAAGGATATCCTGTTTCAATTTCTATTAGTAAGAATGATGAAGACCATCATGCTGTTGTTGCGTATGATTATGATGATAATGGCGAAATATATGCAAATTTTGGTTGGCGAAGCAAAGATTCTCAAAGTATGTCATTTCATTCGTCTTTAAGCGAGTATGACTACAATGAGATATATTATGCTGCTGTTATAAAAATGGATAATGTTCCATATGTAGCTAGTAACAATTATGATTTGAATGGCACAAAATTAGATTCAAAAGGTAATGAATATAGTGCACATACCCATAGTTTAACTGCTTGGAATGTATATAATACTAATATGCATTTATGTTATTGCACATTATGTGGAACAGAATTTAAAGAAATGCATAATTATGTTGGTTCAGTATGTGCTGATTGTGGTTATAAAAAACGTGGTGGTGGACTTATAATGAATACGAGAGAGGATGATTAGTATGAAAAAGAAGTTATTAGGTGTTTTTTTAGTAGGAACAGCCTTATTTGGAATATGTGGCTGTAAGGAAAAGAGTTTCGATGAAAATATTCCAGAATATAATGTTAAAAGAGTACTTGAGGGATATGATAGTAGTTCCTTAAAAAAGGCAACAGACTATATGATGAATATGGATTCATTAATTACAAATGATGGTAATAAGGCTTATTCACCAGTATCATTTTATAGTGCAATTGCCTCATATTCAATTTTTTCAGAATATGAAGAAAATTTAGTTAAAGATTTAGGCTATGAAAATGATAATGAGGTTAAGGCTGATATATTAAAGCTAAATAAGGCTTTAACATTTAAAGATAGTGATACCTATAAAGCTAATCTTGTAACCTCAATATCTTTACCAAAATGGTATGACGTTAAAGAAGAAGCTAGAGCTAATTTAAATGAGCTAAGCATTGCTTTATTCACAGATGATAGTAAAGATGTTGATGAATGGTATAAAAAGGCAACATTTGAAATGGAAGAGAAGCTACCATTTACGATTAAGGATTCAATAACTTTAACATCAACATATAGCTATATGCATAAATATGGAACACCATATAATAAAAAGGATGTTACCTTTAACGGCAAAAAGGTAGAAGGTATATCTAAAACATCTAACATTGATTATATTATTAATGATGATTATACAGCAGTAATTATTCCATCAGGAAAAGAAAAGATGGTAATAACAATGCCAAATAATGATAACTATAAATATGATACTAAAGAAATAATTGGAAGATCATATGAAGAAGGATATGTTCATTTAGAATGTCCAATGTTTAGTGTTGAAACAAAGAAATCACTAAATTCATTTGTTCAAGATAAGCTTGGTCTTAAATATTTATATAATAAGCCAGCATTTACAAAGCTTGTAGAAAATGATAAATATTCTATTGATGATATTTTACAATCAACCAATTTTACATTTACAAATGAAGGAATTAGTGGAGTTTCAGTTACATCAATACAGGCACCAACATCAGATGGTAGAAAGCCAATGGATATAAGTATTGATAAGCCATTTTATTTTACTTTATTAGATAGTGCTAATGTTACATTATTTGCAGGATATGTAAATAGCTTATAGGAATTTGACCTAGCAGTTATTATTGCTGGGTCTTTTTTTTATTTAAAATAAGTATTGAAAAGAATAATAAGGTGTGATACAATAAAAGTGCCCTATAAAATAGGGTGAAAGATGGATGTGGTGAGAGGATAGTGCAATATAATAATCTAAAATTTATAATAGATGCGGATATAATTGAAGAAATATTTTCTACTTTTAATAGTAAAAGTCCTTTTAATTTAAAAAAAAGCATAAAAAGTATGCTAAAAGAATATAATAATTTAGACTATAGCGATTTTTATGTTAGGTTAGCTCTAGATTTAGAAAAGGCATATAAAACCATTAAAAAAAGTAATTATTTATATCGTAGTAAAAATAATTTCAATATTGTAATACTAAAATATGGAATGAAAGATGTAAATTCCAACAAAGGAAAAAGTGCTGGATGGAGAATAATTGCACTAGTTGATGAAATTAATCAAATTTTTTACTTGTTAGATTTGTATAAGCATTCAAATGGTAAGGAGAATTTAAGAGATGATGAAATTTCAAAATTGAAATTGTTATGTGATGAATATGCAAAAGAAGTTTAATTTTTAAAACGGAGGCTTTTTATGGGAAAAATTAATATAGATGAAATAAAGAAAAATGCTGTTGAAATCATAGAACCAGATTTTTCTTATATTGATGGAAAATATTTGAGAAATTTTAGAATGAAATTACAATTAAGTCAATCAATATTTGCTGATTATTTAGGAGTTAGTAAGAAAGCAATTGAAAAGTGGGATCAAGGAAAAAATAAAATCAATGCTGCAGTAGTTAGACTTGTTTATTTAATTGAAAAAGAACCTAAAAATTTTTCCTTACTTAAGGAAATAAAAATTTGTAATGAGTATTATACATTTGATTTGAAAAAATATGAATTTGGTCAAGAATATGATTTAAAAAATAATGAATGCTACACTATTAATCATCTTAATAAAGATAGTAATTGGCATATAGATGACAAAAATATTGGAGGTAATTTTAATGTATCAACCAGTATATGATTTTTTGGGATTTAGTTTGAATGAAATAAAGTATATAAATAAATTTAAAGAAAACACTTATATAGGAATAAGCATTGTTAAGGATGAAATAATTGAAAAATTAAGTCAATATTCACTTCTTATAAAAATAACTTCGGATTTTGCAGAAGAAGAGAGTTCATTTTTGTTTCAAGGCTTTTTTAAAGTGAATGATTTTAAATGGTTTAAATCATTAGATGAAAACAATAGAAAATCAATTTTTTTTGCAATAGTATTTCCTTTTATACGTGAAAAAATTTTTTCTATTACTTCTGATACAAAACAAGGTTTATTTATTCCAACTCTTAATATTAAAGATATTAGTTTTGAAAAAGAAATAAAATTAACTAGAATTAATTAAAGGCAGCCATTATTGGTTGCCTTTGATTATTTGTTGCTCTTTTGATAAAAGGTTTGTTTTATAGATATAGTCGATTAGCTTTGTTATTTTTAATTCTATATCTAATATAGGATTTAACCCTTCCTTTATATTTGTATAGATTTTTGTTTCTTTTTTTATAGCGTTTAAGTATTTTTTTCCTGCTTCATTAAAACCTAAAATTCGAAGAAAATCATAATTTAAATCTTTTATATCTTCTTTTGTTATTTGAAAAAGAGTATAAAAGAAGAAACGCTTTATTCTTGATTTTGAGTAGCGTTTATTATGAGATTTGTTAATAAATGAATGATAATCTGGTTCATTTATGAATTTAAGAAGATAATTTTTAAGTCCTTCCTCATCAAAAAAGAAGGTATTTTTTGTTATTCTTAGTTCATAATTAAAATAAGGATAGAGTTTATTAATATCAAAATGATATTCTTGATAATCATTATACACATAATCTGGAACAAAGCTTTTATCAAAATTTTGACGTATATATGATGCTGATGGCATATTTGTTTCATTTGTGTTTGAATCTTCAGCATCACCAATTCTTTTTATTGTTTTTAAAAGAATATTCGAGTTTAATTTTTTAATAGCCTTATAGTAGCATAGTCCTAGTGTATCGTTAGCATTAAGTTGGGGTAAATTATAAAACTTTAAGGCTTCATTATAGGATGTCTTATAGGATAATCCTTGTTTTAAATTATCTTTTAATGTGATATTGAAGTTGGTATTATTTTCTATTTCATAATATTTTTTATAAATAGTAGAGTCATTTGATTCGCTCCCTATCCAGATTTCGTCTACCTTGGCATTATTAAGAGTTTTTACAGCATTGTAGGCAAAAATATCAGCGTTTTGAACTGCACAAACGGCTGGAAGCTCAATTACCAGGTCTACACCAAGCTTTAAAGCTTCTTTGGCTTTAGTAAATTTATCAAACATTGATAAATCACCACGCATTGTAAAGCTAGATGAGCATACAGCAATTACTAAATCAGCATTAGCTTGCTTCTTTATTTTATTAAAA
>CALCWU010000217.1 GCA_937905855.1 uncultured Mollicutes bacterium | reverse complement strand
ACCAAGCTCTCTTAAAACATCAATTTCAGCCTCAATAACCTTCTTATCAAGCTTAAATGAAGGAATACCATAGGTAAGCATACCACCAAGCTTAGGATTCTTTTCAAATACAGTTGGCTTATAGCCCCTTGTAGCTAAATAATAAGCACATGAAAGTCCAGCAGGACCACCACCTATAATTGCTACCTTAATATCATATTGCTTAATGATATTGGAAGGAATAACTACCTCTGGAATATATCTTGTTTCTTTGTTTAGATCAAGTTCTGCAACAAATTTCTTAATTTCATCAATAGCAACTGCACTATCAATATTTCCTCTAGTGCAGGCTGCCTCACAGCGCTTATTACAAATTCTACCACAAATAGCTGGGAAAGGATTGTCCTTCTTAATTAAAGCAAGAGCATCCTCATATCTTCCATCCTTAACCAATTTTATGTAGCCTTCAACAGCAATATGAGCTGGACACGCTACCTTACAAGGAGCTGTTCCACTTTCATAACAATTAATACGATTATTATCACGATAATTTTCATCGTACATTGCCTTGCTCCACTTAATACGATCTGGTAGAACATGCTTAGGATAAATAGTTTCGCTACCATCCTTTTTACGAAGTCTTCTTCCAAGCTTAACAGCACCAGCAGGACAATATTCTACACATTTACCACAAGCAACGCATTTATCAACGTCAATATGAGCTGTATATGCGCTTCTTGACATATTAGGTGTATTAAATAATTGTGATGTTCTAAGAGCATTACAAATGTTTACATTACAATTGCAAATACCAAATATTTTGTTTTCACCATCAATATTAGTGATTTGATGAACAAAGCCATTCTTTTCGGCATTTCTTAAAATTTCCATAGCCTCTTCATAGCTAATAGGATGGCCTTTACCAGTTTCCTTACAATAGTCAGCAAAATCGCCTACACCAATACACCAATTACGCTCATCATCAGCACAGCCCTCGCCAAGAGCAGCTCTGCTAGCACGACAAGAGCATTGACCTACACCAATATGACCCTCATATTTCTTTAGCCAATATGATAAATACTCAATATCAATAGATTTAGATTCAGCTGTAATGGCCTTTTCAACAGGAATTACATGCATACCAACACCAGCACCACCCTCTGGTACTAGCTGAGTAATACCATCAAGAGGAACATAAGTCATTCTTTCAAAGAATGAAGCAAGAGCAGGATGGTCTTTTAATCTTTGATTAACTCCATCCTTGTTTTCCTCCATATTAAAAAGCTCAGCACTTCCAGGAACAAACATAGGTAGAATATATCTACGTTCTGACTGCGGTGCAGTTCTTCCATTATGATCATAATGATAGCCATAATCATATTCTAAAAGTCCAATGTAGCTCATTTCATCAAGCAGATGCTGTAAATGTTTTTCATCAATATTCTTATTCATTTTCTTAATTTCTGCAAATGTATAAGGATGACGTAGATCCATCTTTAAGGCTACATCAGCCATTTCATCAGTTACAATTTCCGCAAGTCCCCAATATTCTGGATCACTAATTTCTACTCCATGAAGCTTATGGGCAACTACATCAGTAATTTTTCTTCCAAGCTTAGCTATTTTTTCATTCTTTTCCTTATCACTCATATGAGGTGGAATAACACTTTTATACATCTCTGGCATTTTACTTCTCTTCCTTCCACTTTCTTACTTCATCATTAATCCAATTACTAAATTCTAAAATTCCTTCCCCACTTTTAGCACATATTGGAATTATTTTAGCATTATTATTAATTTTTTTAATATTTTCAATGACCTTCGCCATATCAAAATCAAAATACTCGATTACATCAATTTTATTAATTAAAATAACATCGCATATACTAAACATTAATGGATATTTTAAAGGCTTATCATCACCCTCAGTAACCGCAAGAATCATTACGCATTTACTAGCTCCTGTAGCAAATTCAGCTGGACAAACTAAATTTCCTACATTCTCTAAAAATACTAAATCATGCTTATCTAAATAGCTTAGACCCTCTCTAGTCATCGAAGCATCCAAATGACACATTCCACCCGTATGTAGCTGGATAGCCTCAGCTTTTGTTTCCTCTTTTATCTTTTTGGCATCAACATCACTATCAATATCAGCCTCCATTACCCCAATGCTTAGCTTATCCTCTAAGCATTTAATTGTTTTAATTAGCGTTGTGGTTTTACCACTACCAGGCGATGACATTAAATTTATTAATAAAGTTCCTTTATTCTTTAATTCCTTACTTAAATTTAGGGCATCTAAATCATTATCTTCTAATATTGTTCTTTTAACATCTATAATTTTTACTTCATCCATAATTTTCCTTATCCTTGAAAATGCTTTCTTTAGTTAATTATATCACATTTGATTAAAACTTAAAACAATTATTTAACCAATTAATAACTTCATCTATACCTTCACCAGTTTTAGCACTTATAGGGATAATTTTAGCATTCTTATTTAAATTCTTAATGTTTTTAACAGCCTTATCCATATCAAAATCAAAGAATGGTAAAACATCAATTTTATTAATTAAAACTAAATCACAAACACTAAACATTAAAGGATACTTTAATGGCTTATCATCACCCTCAGGTACAGATAAGATCATAATATTTTTATTAGCACCTGTATCAAATTCTGCAGGGCATACTAAATTACCAATATTTTCTAATATTAATAAATCAATATCCTTTAAATCAACCTCTTTTAAAGCATTAAGGGTCATTTCCGCATCAATATGACATAAGCCACCATTATTAATTTGTAATGTGTTAATACCTGTATTTTTAGCAATTTTAGATGCATCACAATCAGTTTTTATATCTACATTCATAAGATAAATATTAAGATTATTCTTTAGTTTATTTATTAAAGAAATTAAGGTTGTAGTCTTACCACTACCAGGTGATGACATAAAATTAACCATATAACAATTATTATTTTTTAATTTTTCTCTAACCATCTTTGCTGCCATATCATTATCAGCAAAAATATTTTCATGAATTTCAATAGTTTTTACATCGCTCATAAACAAAATACCTCTAATAGATTATAACATAAAAAAAACAAATTCAAAACCCATGAATTTGTTTTATTCATTAATAGACAACAATTTTAAACGAACAAGTTCAATAATTGCGGCACATCTATTTTTAACATCTAGCTTTAATATGACATTACTAACATGATTTCTTACAGTTTTATCACTAATACCTAATTTTTTAGCTATTTCCTTAGTCGTCATATTATTAACAAGATAATTAAATATTTCTATTTCTCTTGGTGTTAAAAATGAATTATTCATATAATCCCCCGCACTTTTATTATATGAATATTGTAATTATTTGTTACTTTACACTTTGAAAATTCTTAAAGAAATCACCAAATAATTCACCTAAGTTTTCACTATTTTTTTGTTCTTCTTCTAAATATAAAAAATCAGCTTCAATTTTTTGTTTTGCTAGATCATCTTCAGTAATACCAAGATAATTTAAAAATTCATTAAAAGAAACAATCTTTATATCCTTACCACATTTCTTTACTGCCTCTAATCTAGAATCACTAATCACTTCATTGTCTTTATTATAATATTCATAATTAATAAATATATCACATGATGTAGCCTTCATAAAATATGTTCCACCCTCACTAGCAATTATTTTAGCTAAATTCATTGCTTTCGTTATATTAGATTTAGCATAATTAACACTAAGTGATATCTTTTTACCAAGAAGCTTACCAACATCTGATATAGGCATTTTTCTTATATATAGGTTTGTGACTAAATTAAGCTTACCTTTGCTTATTCTTTTTTCTTTAGTTTCGCTATTTAAATAATCAATTACTTCTTTGATTGTCTTATTTGAATAGCTAATGCTTGTTTCAAACAAGGAATTATGCTTGGCATCCTCACATTCCTTTAAAATCAAATCAATTCCCTTTTCATCGGCAAAATGCTTTAAAACAAGCATTGTGTCATAAGCATCATTAGAGGCATCATGAGCCACTCTAGTATTTTCAATCTTCAAATTTTCAAGCATTGTTTTTAAGCCTACTGAATAATTCAAATTTAAGTAATGATTATAAATATCTTTGATTTCATAATATTCAAAATCAATATTTTCCTTATGGTATCTTACACATTCACATTTCAACGCATTTATATCCGAATCAAGCGTATGTCCAAAAATCAAATCAACTCCTTCAATTAATGATTTGATTTTATTATAATAATAATTAAAATTATAGCCAAGCTCATAGCTATCAACACCATGAGTTAAAACCTCTCTTAAAACATTATCATCCCAATCACCATAACCAATATTGGGATCAATAATAAAATTATTACTTTCAATTTCTTCAAATTTATCATTGTAAAGGAAATATCCAAATTCACATATTTTATAGTTACGTTTTCTTACACTAGCAAATTCACAATCAAAAAATAACAATTTCATAATTTCACACCCATACATCAAATATTAATTAAATTATAGCAACTTTTTCTCAATAATGCAATTAAAAAGGAGTGCTTTATTCAAAACACTCCAAAATAATTATTTAGTTAAATTTAAAAGCTTCACCTATGTATGTAATAATATCATCAGATGAAACATTAGCTTTTTCATTAAAAGATTTGTTTGTAATATTTCTTTTGCTCATTTAAATAATTGCATAATATGTCATTTATCTTATTCATATTTTCAATTAACAACTCTAGTTTTTCAAAATAGAATGTTGGATCACTTTCTAATTTTTTTTAAATGTAAATCTTCTTTAAATAAGCTATGAACAACATAATTTCTTTCATCACACACTTTTTTTAGATATTCTTTTGAATTATTTAAAAAAATACCTTTTTTAAACATTTTATTTATTCCATATCCCAAAGTTTTTCTACTTAGCTCTTTGTATAGTTCATCAGCTTTTCTAGCAAATTCATTATAAATGTCCATGTCAACTATTGAATTATTTTCAAAAGGCTTAAGTATTTCATCAAATGCTAATATATTTGCTATATTGTATTCAACCATTTGTGATAAGTTCAAAATAAATCCCACTTTACCCCATAATGCCATCAATTTTTCTTCATTCATTTTATCTTTCACCTATTAAATTACTAAAGAAATCACCAAATAATTCACCAACTGATGACATACTATCGTCTTCAATATAAGGATCTATTACTGTTTCATTTTGATTATCAAATATCCTTTTGGTTTCTTTTTTTTTATTATTGCATCACTAGATAATAAAAAGTCAAATGAAGGTAGTGGCATAGCATCTAATTCTTCTTCATTTAGCTCAAATATTTTTAAAAATTCTTTGAACTCAACAATTTCAATATTACTGCCATTTTGATTAGCATCAACAACATAATTATATCTTAAATCATCACACAAATTCATAGCCTCATCATATGAATCATATTTAATAAAAAATATTACTTTGTGATGCCTTTAAAATAAACTTACCGCCTTCATCAGTAATTAATTGAATTAGATTTAAAATTTGTTTAAAGTGTGTTTTCTCATAATTCTTTGTTATAGAAACCTTTTTATCCTTAAGCTTATCACCTTTTTTTAATGGCTTTACATTATCTATGAATTGATAAAAGAGAATCCTGTTATCTCTAAAGTTTGCATCATTAGATACAATTTTAGGATTAGCAAGTGCTTGTCTTCTTCTTTCCTTTGCAGCCTCAAGGGAACTCACCTTATAATCATTGCATTCATCTTTTGCTGTAGGAACAAGCTCAAGTAAATCTTCAATACTAAAATTTAACTCCTCTAACATTTCTTTTAGAATTAGCATTGTATTATAAGCATCAGCTAAAGCATCATGTTCCACCTCTTCACCAGTTACATTTAAAGTTTCTTTAATCCTTGTAACTGATAATTCATGCTTAACATTACTAAATTGCTTATATACTTCTTTAACATCATAAAATGAAAAATTTATACTTTCTAATGAATATCTAATACATTCATCATTTAATGCTTTAGCATCAGAGCTTAGAGTATGTCCAAAAACATAATCTACATTTTCAATTACATTTTTAATTCTATTATAATAATAGAAAAATGAAGGACTATTTTCATATTCATTTCTTTTCCTAGTTAAGATTTTTTTTAGTGCGTAAGAGTCCCATTCTTTTCTATCGATATCAGGATTAATTATAAGATTATCCTTTTCAACAATACTAAATTTTTCATCAACAATCACATAACCAAATTCACAAATTCTCTCAATTCCACCCTTAGAACTAGCAAATTCACAATCAAAAAATAAATAATTCATTGCTTCTCCTTAAATTCCAAGCTTTAATCAATAAGCAAAGCTTCATCATCAAACATACTAACTCTTTTATAAGTTACATCCTTACAAATGTTTCCTTCAGAATTAGAAACTAATATATATTTTCTGTTTCCACCATCCTCTTTATTAAGTATAGTACATGCATGTCCAACTGTTCCAGAGCCTGCGAAAAAATCCATAATTAAGGAATTCTTAGTTGTTGTTGCTCTTATAAGCTCCATCATAAGCTTCAATGGCTTAGGAGTTGAAAAATATTTTCTGTCATTAAATATTTCTTTAATTTCATCCTTAGCTGATGAATTTGTTCCAAAGCAATCAAAAACCTTAGGAACCTTACTCTCTTTTTCCTTTAATACTCCATTAACAAAATATGGTTGCATAAGCATATTTAATTTAGATGATTTACTCTTTTTACAAATTATAATGTATTCATATTTAACTATCTTTTTATTAGGATCAACATTTCTATTTTTATCAAAATAAGGATGAAGCTTCTTCCATTTAAACACCATTACCTTATGAAATATTTTCTTACATAGCTTAGTTAATTGTTTAACCATACCTTCATCTATGTTTATAACTAAAAATCCTCTATCACTCAACAAATCATAGGAATTTTTGAAACATCCATACATATTTTTTAGGTACACATCATTTGGTAGTGAATCATTATAATTAATATAACTTATATTTGAATTATAAGGTGGATCAATTAAAATCGAATCAAATTTTTCCTTATAGCTTGTAAGTAAAGATTTTAGTGTATATTGATTATCTGATTCAAAAACATAATTAGTTCTATTTTCTCTTATAGAAATTTTAGCATTTGTTGAGCTTAAAGCGTTATTATCAATAACACAGTCCTTATAAACGCTTATTTCCTCTAAATTATTACAATGACCAAAGGCCCATTCACCTACATATGAAACTAAATCTGAGCAATAAACATTTTTAAGACCATTACAATTGGTAAAGCATGACTTTGATACAATATTAACATTATGTAAATTTATCTTAGTCATTTTATCACATCCCGAAAAAGCTCCACGCTCAAGCTTTAAAACGGAATCTGGTATATGAATATCTCCAATTGCATATTTTGCAGGATAGCAAACAATTTTACTAAAGTCACTATTATATAAGACTCCATCCTTAACCTTATATTTATTGGTATTACTTACAAATTCAATATTTGTGCATCCCACAAAAGGATTATAACCAATATCGTCCAAGCTTGAGGGTAAAATAATCTTCTTAATACCCTTGCAATTCCAAAATGAATTACGATTAATTTTTTTAACATTTTCAAGGGTTAAGCAATCAGTATTAATTGAATTTAAGCAACCACATACTGATTTTAAATATTTGTCATAAATTACATCATCAATAATATTATAAGAGTTTGAATTATTAACAAGCTTTAATTTACTACATCCTGAAAATGGATTATTTTCCATTTTTTTAAGACTTTTTGGAAGGATTACAAGCTCCAAATTATCACACATAAAGAATGTATGCTTACAAATAAGTAAAACTGTAGAGGGAATTCTAAATATTTTATTTTCATTCTTTATTGCATAATAAATCATTTCTTCCTTTGAAGCCGTATATAAGGCTCCAGATTCCAAAACAAAATATTTAGATTCATTTTTTAAATCAAGAATAGGACAACCTGCAAATGGATTGTTTCCCATTTTTTCTACATTCTTAGGTATTGTTATCCTTTTAAGATTTTGACAGTTGTAGAATGTGTCACCGCCTAAATTGATTAGACTATTTGGTAATATAACCTCTTCAATATATTGATTATCCCAAAACGCACATGACTCAAGTTCTCTTATACCATTTGGAATTTCTACAACCTTACTTCTTCCATTATATTTAATAAGTGTATCGCCTTCAATAACGAAATCCTTGTCAGCAATAACATTTGCTTTATTATACAATGAATAGTTATCTTCCTTTTGTTTATTTTCAAAAATACCATAATCGTAGGTTTCATCAGCAAGCTTAATTTTGGTTTTCCTTTCAATTACACCACTAATCAATCTTGATTCATAGCTAATAGAGTAAAAGCTATTCTTTTTTGAACTAATATCATTATCCGCCATATGATTCCATTCATAGCATTTGATATATAATTTATTAGCACAATAAATATCAAATTCATTATCTAAATCAACAATTATTTCATATGGTGAGTATCCCATACTAAGAAGTTTATCAATACATTCTAACACCACAAAGCTTTTGTGAGAATCAAGTAGATAACATTTATCTGTCGTATTACCATTTATTATAGCAATTTTACCCAAATCAGCTTTACCACTATTTGCAGCTATTGTGATTATATTATTTTTATATTCCTTCTTATAAATATCCTCTTCTACTTCAAAAAAACGTAAGGCAGTATAAAGAGCAGTATATTTAAAATCTCTAGATAATCTTAAATCCACTATATTATTCATTAATCAAGCCTCCTATTTTTTTTATAACCTCATCTACTAATTCATCAGGACTTTTATTTGCTGAATCAATAATAATATATGGTAATTCCTTTAATTTACAAAAATTAATCATTTTCTTATAACCATTTTCAAAAAGCTCAACCCTCTTTAAATCGGAGTCATTAGGATCACGATTAATAAGACGATTTTTAATTGTTTCACTATTAGCATATAAAATAATTGTGATCGTAGGCTTGCCTATTTTCTTTAATATTAAATCATAAATATCCATATTATATTCTGTTCCACTCCAGCAATAGTTAGAAACAATATGTCTATCTGTAACAATATTAGTATTCTTAAACCTATCATATAAATAAATATTAGTTAATCCCTTTTTAGT
>CALCWU010000216.1 GCA_937905855.1 uncultured Mollicutes bacterium | reverse complement strand
GGTGAGGCATAAATCTCCTTTTTATATTCTCCATCATTAAATTCTAAATATTTCTTAAAATCATCATCCGTATTAAAGCTATCTTTAATATATTTCTCACCATATTTTTCTAATGATTTTGTTTCATATTCTATTTTAGCTTTATCTTTACTACAAGAGCAGAAGAAAAATAAAAATATCATTATATAAATAATCCTTTTCATAGCTCATCCTATTTCTTGTTTAATTTATTATATAATATTAAAATCATTTTTTAAAGCAAAAAAAGAAAAAGAACCTTGGTTGAGAATTCCAAGGCTCTTTCTTTTATTAATCCATAATGAATATTTGCATTTAAATAAACTGTATAATAATTAACGCTTAGAGAATTGAGGTGCTCTACGAGCTTTCTTAAGACCATACTTCTTACGCTCTTTAGCACGTGGATCACGTGTAACTAAGCCAGCTGGTTTTAAAATAGCACGGTATTCAGGATTTACTTCCATTAAAGCACGAGTGATTCCTAAACGGATTGCACCTGCTTGACCTGAAGCTCCTCCACCAAATACGTTAACGATAACATCAAACTTACCTGTGTTTTCAGTTAACTCAAGTGGTTGTAAAACGTCTAAACGGATTGCTGCTGAAGGAATATAATCTTCAAAATCACGCTTATTGATTGTAAATGTACCTTTACCTGGTCTTAAAATAACACGTGCAACTGAACTCTTACGACGTCCTGTTCCTAAATATTGAACTAATTGCTTTGCCATATCTTATTCCTCCTTATGCCTCTACCTTGAATTCAACTGGTTTTTGTGCTGCATGAGGATGATTACCCTCAGCATAAACATATAATTGCTTTCTCATTTGATCGCCAAGCTTTGTATGTGGTAACATACCATAAATAGCCTTCTCAACCATGCGAGTTGGATGCTTTGCCATCATTTCAGCAGCAGTTAAAGTCTTTAATCCACCACTATATTCAGAGTGTGAACGATAAAGCTTATCTTGCCACTTATTACCAGTTAATTTGATTTTGTCTGCGTTAATAACGATAACGTTATCTCCACAGTTTACATTTGGAGTATAAGTAGGCTTGTGTTTACCCTTTAATAGAGAAGCTACAACTGTAGCTAAACGACCTAAAGTTAAATCAGTAGCATCTACTACATACCAATTGTGTTGTACAGTTTGATTGTTTGCCATATAAGTATTATTCATTGTTTTTTTCCTCCTAAATTATAATTTAGGGCAATTTGTGGATTTAAAATAAAAAATGTACCTATAGTATTTTACTACATTTATAAATTTAAGTCAACCAATATTTTTATTAATTAACCAAAAAATTATTTATTTACAGTTAAAATAATTTATCAATAAAAAAACTGTAAACTTACTATCTTAGTATGTCTACAGTTTATTTGTATTATTTAATTTAAAATTGGAAAAATTGTATTAGAAAATCCAAAAGGTTCAACGTGACCAACATATGTTATATCACTTGTATAGATTTTCATCGGTAATGAATAATCTTGGGGTTTACAAAATTTCGCCAAAAAAACATCTCCTGATTTTAAATCATCATATTCGATTTTATCCCCATCTTGATTTTTAAATAAAACATTACCAGAAATCTTAGTGGTTTTATCAAGATATCTTTCAATTGAATTGTCAGTTGATGTATCATCATAATAATATAAATTACATAAGCTATTTTCTTTAATTTTATTTCTTACATCATTAATATTAGTAAGTTCGTCTTTTCTCCCTATTTCACCATAAAGTAAAAGCTCATTATTTTCATCATGGTCAACATAAATTAAAGCCCAAGGATTTTCATAATTATCTTTTTTGTTATTCGAACATGATGCACAACATATTAATAATAAAAACATTAAAACTAACTTTTTCATTTATTTATCCTCCTTAAAATACAAATTTATTCTATATTTATATTTTAGATTATTTGATAATGATAATCATTTTTTTTTGCAATTATTTGAATATTTCTTTAGTAAAAATTTCCAAATAATGAAAATCCTCGATTCATCTCATTAAGCATTATACTTAAATTATATATGTATGAAGAATACTTTAACACATGAAACTTGTTAAATCTAAAAAATGAAAGATTTTTCTATAATTCAAACATTAATATATTAATTTTTAATGGTAAAAAAACGATTATGAAATATAATTTTAATACTCATAACCGTTTCTTTTTTATGCACTTTATTTTTTTAAATGTTATTTTACTTAATAATTAAAAAGCCCATGTACCATCTTTAAATATAGCTATTTCTTCTCCATCATTAGTAATTGCTGTTATACTTAAATCACTTGTTCCAATCATAAAATCACAATGAACTAATGACTCATTAATATCATATTTTTTGATTTCTTCTTCACTCTTTGTTTGATAATCGTTAATATTTTCAGTGAATCCTCGACCTAAAGCAAAATGACAACAAGCATTTTCATCAAATAAGGTATTATAAAATAATACTCCACTTTGATTTACTGGTGAATCAAAAGGAACTAAAGCTACCTCACCAAGCATTTTTGCTCCCTCATCAATATTAATTAGACTCTCAAGAGATTTTTGATCTAGGATATTATTTGCCAAAACCTCAACGACCTTACCATCCTTAAATTTAAAGCCAAAATCACTTACTACTCTTCCCATAACAGATAAAGGCTTAGATGCCATTAATACACCATTTGCTGTGTGCTTATTTGGAGTGTTAAAGCATTCCTCAGTAGGCATATTAGGATTATAGAAAATATTTTGCTTACTTATTTCGCCACCACCAATAAAATGTGTACCAGGAATTAAATCAATACTAAAATCTGTTCCATTGCTTGCTTTATATTTTAAGGTCTTAATATTCATTTGATCAAGCTTTAAGCTTCTTCCTACTAAATCCTTGTTATGCTCATCCCAATTTTTAATTGGATCACCATAAACTCTTGCACATTTAAAAATTTCATCCCAAAGCTTCTTTACTGCATCTTTTTTGCTAAGATTTGGATAAACCTTTTTAGCCCAAGCCTCTCCAGCTAAAGCAGCAATTGTCCACTGATATTTACCATCCATTTGATCACGATAAGGCTTAAATACTGCTCCACTACGACGAACAGCCATCATTTTATCATTAGATATTCCCTTCATTCCATCTGGATCAAAAGAACCAACGTGAATCATAACAGGAAGTTTTTCAGCTGCATACTTCATTTTTTCTATTTTCCAATTTGGAATTTCTGATAAAGCCTCAACACTTTCATATTGATAAGCAAGCTTACTTACAGGCTGAGAACTCCATTCAACGCTAACTCTTTTAGCCTTAGCCTTATAACATTCCTCTACAAGATAAGGAATGAAATAGGCATCATTTACATTAGCACTAATAACTACCTCTTGGTTTTCTTGAACGTTAGCTCCAACATTAACAATAAGCTTTGCATATTTTTTTAAATCACTTTTTTTCATTATTTTTTACCTCAGCCATAAATTTTTCAATATCTTCAACAGTTTTGATAATTTCACTACTTAAATTAACACAACCATCCTCAGTAATTAAAACATCATCCTCTATTCTAATACCAATTCCCTCTTCAGCGATATAAAGACCTGGTTCATTAGAAATAACGCATCCTGGCTTTAATGGACCATAATCACATAAATCATGACAATCCATACCCATATGATGGCTAACACCATGGAAATAGTATTTACTAACCTCACTATCTTCCTTAATTAAGCCAATCTTTTTAAGCTCAGTTGCAAAATACTTAATTAAAACCTGATTGCAATCTCTTGTTGTAAGGCCTGGCTTCATAGTTTTAAACATTAGCTCTTGTCCACCAAGAACAATATTATAAATTAATTTTTGACGTTCACTAAACTTTCCATTAGCAGGGAATGTTCTAGATATATCAGAACAATAATTATCCTTTGAAGCTCCTAAATCAAACAAGATTAAATCGCCATCTTTAATTTGAGAATTATTTTTAGAATAATGAAGGCAGCAGCCATTTTCACCACTAGCAGCAATAGTATTAAAGGCATAGCCAGTAGCACCATTATACTTAATTGCTTGATCAAAATATGATTCTACTTGATATTCATACATACCAGGCTTTAAATTAGTCATAATTGCCTCAAGACCACATCTTGTAATATGAATTGCTTCCTTAATTTTATTGATTTCTGCATCACTTTTAATTGTTCTTGCACTTGCAAATAAAGGATGAGCATTAAGAACCTTAACATATGGATATTTATCAGTTATTTGCTTAGCAAATGCTTCATCCTCTGACAAAGTAGCATTAATACTTTCTCTTCTAAAATCAATATAAATATTTTCAGCACAGCTACCACATAGCATACTAACATAAGAATCAAAGCTATTTAAATACCTAACATCATTAATTCCACTAAGCTCTGTTGCTTCTTCCTTAAAAAGTCCTCTTCCAACCCATTTTGCCTTATATTCGTCATATGGCTCAATAAATAAAACAGCACTTACCTTACCACAAAATTTAGTAATAACAAGCTTATCACCAAATTCATTTAAACCACTAGCATAATAGAAATTACGATTTATTTCACGTCCCTCTCCACTATATCTAGAAAATAAAATCATTGCTGAATTATCAGCCATTAAATTTGCTAAATTATTACGATGAATAATAAATTCTTCTTTAAACATAATAACACCTCAAATTTATTATATCACTTTAAAAAAACACTTCAACTTATTTGCTTATTATTAATCTTCCTTACTACTAATACATATTTACCTATTAATAAACAAAAAATAATTAAATAATTAAAGAAATAAATAAAACCAGATTTTAATAAATAAATCACTATATTTATATATGTAAGTCCAATATATCTATTATATATATACCCAAACAGTAATGTACCAATAAAAATAAAGAATACAAAGTAAATAATACTATAGCTAAAAATAATTTTTCTATTTGAAAATTTGAAATTTCTTAAAGCATTTATATTTTCTTTATTTTGCTTATTAAAAAATATATAATCTAAGCTTATTATCAAAATAAATAATCCAAATGCTATAAAATAGATAATTAAAAATATACTAGAATTTTCTTTACCATATTCCATTACAAGTGAATAAGAATTTGTATTATTAAAATAAAGATAGCCTTTTTCATTTAAAATAGCATTAGCAATTTCTTCTTCATTTTGAGTTGTAGCCTTAATACCATAAGCATAATCCGATGCATAAAATATCTCATAATATTTGCTCAATTTTATCGCAATATCATTACTTATAATAATATTAGAAATACCTGCACTAATAACATTTACTTCTATTTCATCATTATCTATTAATATCTTAGCAATCCCATCAATACCTGTTGGAGCAATTATCGTATTTTCATCTAATGATGGATTTATATAACAATCATTTAAAGGGATTGTTTGAAGGAGTCTATCAAGCTTAATATCAATACTATAAGGAATTGATATTCTAATTATAGGATATTTGTAACAATACGAATTATAAATATCTTTATTAATAACTGAAACATCACCTACCATATTTATACCAACTATTTTAAATGAATAGGAATTATCAAATCTACAAACCATTTTATTATCAATTAAATCAAATCCATCGATATTTTTATCAATCAATCTATTATAAGCTGATTTAGATAAAATAATTTCATCTTCCTTAATCAAATCTGATAAATAAATATAAGAAATGTTTAGATTAGGATTTTTAACAAAAATCTTTTCATTTTTCGAACCAGTTTTAGTTCTAACAAAAGCTTCATCAGATGCCGAAAATAAAACATAATTATCCTCACAAGCCTTTATTTCATTTAGAATAACATTTTTATCATTATACGTTTTACTAAAGCCTAAGAATATTATACTTATAAATAAAAATACCATACTTAAGCATAATAAAATAAATGATAATTTTAAATCTAAATATTTAAATACGTTTTTCTTGTTATAAATATGGGTATCTTCTTTATTCGAAGTCTCACCTATATATTTATAATCAAGCTTTTTATTTACACTTATAATATCATTTGCATATGGTAATATACTTTTTTGATTAGTCGCAATTATTATTAATCTATTCTCACTTATTTTTTTAAAATAAGTGAGAATTTTTTCTTCATGCTTATAATCTAAATTACAAGTAACCTCATCAAGCAAAATAATATCCTTTGATTTTAAAATAATCATTAATAAATATAGTCTCATTTTTTCGCCTTTAGATAATTTACATACCTTTAAATCTATAAGATTATCTAAATCAAAAATTTTAAGTTCATCCTTAATTTTATTTAAATCATCACAGCATAGCTTTAAATTTTCTTTAACACTTTTCTTTAAAAATAAAGCTTCATTATATCTTGCATAAATAACATCACCTAATATATTAACACTACCACTAATAGGATTAATACTTTTATTAATTAAATTTAATAATGTTGTTTTACCACTACCATTTTCACCACATAATGCTAAAATACCACAGCCTTCAATATATAAATTTAAATTCTCATATATCAAATTTCCTTCAATTTCATAAAATAAATTCTTTATATCTATCTTCATATAATCACCCTAGCAATGATAAAAATCATATTTTTGTTTTAAAAAAGTAATTGTTGACATAATAATGGCACTAATAAATGAAAAAGCAAAAGAAAACGCATAAATATTAATGAAATTATAATGCATGCTATACTTTATTTTACTTAATAAAAAAATATAATATAAATATGTAAATAAAGGTATTAAAATAAGAACAAAGGCAAAGATTATTAAAATATTCCTTATTTTATTAACTAATATTTTTCGATAATTATAATTATTTCTTATTAAAATCTTAGAATTATTATTAAGAGTTAGTAAAGAAAATATATATAGCAATATACTTATAATTAATGACATGATTGGCATATATCTTTGAGAAGATATTAGCGTTTCATAAACATTATAGCGATATAAATAGTCTTCTTCATTAACTAATATTGAATCAATTTCTTCATTAAAACAATCATCTAATAGTTCATTGTTATAATGCTCTTCATCTATATTATAATAGCTTTTGTGAGTAAATATTTTACCAGCAATATTGGTTTTTTTAACATATTTTTCATAATCATTATTTGTTAAAAAAGTAAAGTCAATATATATATTAAAATTATAATTATATGATTCAGCTTTTGGTAGTTTAATTATAAACTCAGTATTTTCATCAATGAAAGGTACCCTAGTTTTATAAACATATCCATTTTTAATCTTAGTATACAATTCTTCAGATATACCTAAAATTTCTTTAGCAGTATAGGTACTAATAAATATTTCTCCATCATTTAATTTAATTCCATTTAATTTTTCATCATAAATTCTATCAATTTGAAATTCATCTGATAAATAATCAATAGAGCATACATTTGTATCAGCAAATTTGTTTTCAACATATTCATCAGATTTTATGAATGCATTTCCATTTTGATCTATTGTAATTGGTTCGATATAATTTAAAAAATTAGTAATTTTACTAAACGTCTTCTCATTTACAAAAAAATTCCTATTTGAAAGAGAACTGTATTCTTTAGGAACATCAATATATTTTAATTTAATACCATTGCCTATATATTTATTTTTAATTGAATTATAATATTTTTTATCAAATGTATAAACATAATTATCTAATAGCTTATTATAACTATGTCCGTAATAAAGAGAATTTGAAACATAATAATAATATCCACCATATACAAAAGAATAACAATTAATATGATTATCCTCTAAATGATATTTTTTTATATACGAATCATCAGAAAAATTTACAAGTGGAAAGGTTTGAAGAAAGGCTTCCTTTTTAGAATCAGTAAAATTAATCAAATACTTAGTAGTTATAAAAATTCCTATAAAAACAGAAAGAAATATAAGTATTATAAAACTTAAAGAAAAAAAAGCAAAATTATTGTAATTCTTTTTCTTAACATTATTTTGACAAACAAAATTATAATCAAAGCTATTAAAATTAGATTTTAGATTTATGAAATCAATAGTAATAGCATCTTCAAAGCTCAAAAGCTTTAAATGATCAACAATAATTATTAATCTATCATTTCTAAGTTCATATAACATATTCAGAATCAATTTATAATTATATTCATCTAAATTAGATATCATTTCATCAATTAATATAATTTTTCTATTTTGCATAAAAGCGAAGCTTAAAACAAATCTTTGTTTTTCTCCAGAAGATAATGTTTTATACTTTTGATTAACTTTATTATCTAATTTAAGTTTATTTAAAACATTAGTAGCACGATTTAAATCAAAATCATTACCTAATATAAATTTAATATTAGCTATTAATGATTTATTTTTATTACAAAAATTATTTTCACTGAAATAAAAAATATTAGATCTTATTTTCTCAATAGCTGAAATATCAAACTCACTAATATTTTCTTTATTAAAAAAGATATTTCCACTATATTTATAATGATTAAAATAAAGCATTTTAATTAAAGTTGATTTACCACAGCCTGATGGACCACTAATAAAATACATACCATGATCATTAAATGAATATGAAAAATCACTAAATATTACCTTTTTAAACTTAAGTGAAACACTCCTAAACTCATACACTGCTATCTCCCCTAATCCATATAAACAACATTACTAACCATAGGACCATCATAAGTATAATGATCACCATTATCAATATATTTAAAAACTCCCAAACTGCTTGACGAATAGACAAGCATTAAATAGTAATTGCCTACATCCTTTCTTGATGGCATATATTTATCAGCACCATAAGTAATATAGTCAGAAACAATATATACGCTAACTCTTATTCTTAATTGCGGTTGATAATAACCAGTTTCACTAATATAAAAAGAATCAGAACTACTTTGAGTATAACCAAAATATCTAGACTCTTCATAGCCATATGTATACGAAGTTGAAACTTCACTTTCACCACCAATTTCACCAATAACATCATTATCAAAAGAAATTTTAAATAAAGAGGTAAGCTTATCAGAACTTGTATGAGTAAATTGATATAAAATTGTTTTAGTGTTAGAAACAGTATAACTGCTTGCTACGTTTCTGCTTGATCCAGCATCAAAATAATAAAATGAATTACTCTTAGAATAAGTAACAATATTATCATTGTTTCCTCTAACAGGAATATCTAATAAATATGGCATCTTATAAAAATGAGTTCCACCAGCTTCACATCCATTAATATCAAGATATGATTTAGTTTCTACTAAACTTCCATAACCACCTAAATATTCTGAATATGGAACCACACAAAGATCTTCTGGAAAACTAATTTTCGCCTCAGCATTAAAACAAAAAGTGAAAAATATTAAAGTTAAAAAAGCACTTAAAATAATTTTTTTCATATATTATAATCTCCCTTATTTTTTTAATAAAAATATTTTTATTGTCTTAATTATAGTTGATTTTTTAAGAATGTCAATAAAAAAATACAAATTTATTTATATTTTAAGAAATATTTTAGATTTTATCGAATTTTATTCGATGAAATAGTTAATTATTTCAAAAACAAAAAAAGAAAGACCAAGTCTGGCATTTGACTTGATCTTCCAAGAAATATAAGAAAGGTTTTAAGTTTAATAAATGGTGGCCCAGGGCGGGATCGAACCGCCGACACAAGGATTTTCAGTCCTTTGCTCTACCGACTGAGCTACCGGGCCATTATTAAATTATTTAGCTGTATAAGCTGGCGGTTTGGACGGGAATTGAACCCGCGATCTCCAGTGTGACAGACTAGCATGTTAACCACTACACCACCAAACCAGTGGTTGCGGGGGAAGGATTTGAACCAACGACCTTCGGGTTATGAGCCCGACGAGCTACCAGACTGCTCCACCCCGCGATGAAAAAAATGGCGGAGAAAGAGGGATTCGAACCCCCGCGGGACTTGCATCCCCTGTCGGTTTTCAAGACCGATCCCTTCAGCCGGGCTTGGGTATTTCTCCGTACTTTATAAATAAATTTAAAACAGATGGTGGACCCGGTAGGACTCGAACCTACGACCGATCGGTTATGAGCCGATAGCTCTAACCAACTGAGCTACGGGTCCAAAGATTAATAAATGGTAGCGGCGGAGGGATTCGAACCCCCGACCTAGCGGGTATGAACCGCTCGCTCTAGCCAACTGAGCCACACCGCCATAAACCCGTAATTCTTACTACACGAGTACAACATTATTTAAATGGTGGAGCTAAGCGGGATCGAACCGA
>CALCWU010000215.1 GCA_937905855.1 uncultured Mollicutes bacterium | reverse complement strand
TAGGTGATGAGATTGCCTTTGGCTGTGAAAACCTAGCATTTAAAAGGGATATAATACAACGACAAATTGATATTACAACCAAGCTTTTAGATTTAGATAAAAATGCTATATGTCATAGTCTATCTGGTGGTGAAAAGCAAAGATTAAGTGTAGCATCAACACTTGCGATGGGGCAAAGAATTATTATTTTAGATGAGCCTTTGGCAAATCTTGATTATAAGGCTGCTCACAATCTTATGAATATTCTAGCTGAACTTAAAAAAAGTGGTTATTTAGTAATCGTAATTGAACATAGATTAGATATAGTTTTACCATATGCAGATAAGGTATTTAATCTTGAAAATAAAGCTCTTAATGAAATATTAGATTATAATAGCTTTTTAATTAAGCAATCAACCAAGATTTCCGATAGCTGCAAAATAGCTTCACATAATGATAAAATATTATCATTAAATAATATTTCTTATAAGATTAAAAATAAAGAGATTCTTTCAAATATCAATTTAGATATTTATAAAGGTGAGAGATTATTAATTCTTGGTGAAAATGGTTGTGGTAAAACCACACTTTTAAGAATAATTTCTAAAATTACTAAGCCAAGCAATGGTAGCATTAATAATTATAATCTAAATAAAAAGAAAAAATGGTATGATCAGGTTGGAGTTATTTTTCAAAATCCTAATTATGAATTATTTATGCCAACCGTTGAAAAGGAAATAAGATTTAAAGCCTTTAGCTTAGAATATGCTGATGAAATAGCAGAATTACTTGATATTAAGCGTTTCTATCATAGACATCCAGGTTCATTATCACTTGGTGAAAAGCGTTTGGTCAGTATAGCAGCAATTCTTGCTAGAAAACCTGAAATTCTTATTTTGGATGAACCAACAGTTGGTGAAGATTATAATAAGCTATGCCAAATGATTAATGTTTTAAATGAAATTCATCAAAAAACAAATAATACAATGATTACAATAACTCATGATATAAGATGTGCAAGTGCTATATGTGATAGAGCAATTTGGATTAAAAACAAAGAAATCTATAAAATAGGTAATAAAGACCTTGTTGATGATTTCTTCAGCAATTTATAAAAATTAAGTTTTAATTTATTTAGTAATAAAAATAATTGCTTTTTTACAAAAAAATGTATTTACAATTTGATTTGCATATACTATAATATAGTAAAAGAGGTGTAAAGTATTATGAAATTAGTTAGTAGTTTAGGAATTTTATTATCGTCATTAAATATGACTAGTCCAAGTAATTATCAATTGAATGAATTTCAACTTGATAATATTTCAAAAGTTATTGAAAATGTTTATCAAGAACCAAAAGTTTTCAGTTTAGTTGATATGAAATGCGATTTATTAGGTAATAATAGGTATGCATTGATTAAAATTGATTCTAATTATATGATATATGATGTATATATTAATGATTTAGTTCAGCTTTCACCATTACTTGGTCAATATGAATATGATATTTATGGTGGAAATAATCTATTATTTAGATATAATAGTGATACTATTATTAATTCGATGACCAACAATATTTTAAGTGAAGATGAATATCAAACATATTTGGACTATCAAAGTACATATATTAATAATATGCGTTCGACACAGTTAAATTATAATAATAAAACGGATGGATATAAAGAAATTGCCAATGCAGATTATTTTAAGAAACTTTATTCAATACATAATACTGGTAAAGGCGATTCATCTAAATATGATTATACAGCATATTTTCATAATAATACTGATGGAAGTTGTCCAACAGTTGCATTGCAAATATATTTAATGTATTTAGATACTTTTTATGATGAAAGAATTGTTAAAGAGGAATGGGAAGTTATAGACAATAATGATACATTTTCATATGATTGGCATGACTATAAGAGAAGTCCTGGAAGTAAGGATGAATTATGGCAATCATTTATAACATATGGAAAAAATCTTGGCATTTTTGCTGCAGATGCGATAGAATTTGGATCTAATTATGAAAACACTTTTAAAATTGCAAAGGCTTATTTAACTGATCGCTTCAATTCAAGTGCAACTTCTTTATTTTCTTTTAATTATGAGGATACCAATGATATCAATAGAAACAAGCAACTAGTAAAGGATGCGATTGATTCCGGATTCCCGGTAATGGTAGCAGGTAATTTAGAAAATAAAGATGATAACTCTAGTCATATAGGTATTGCTTATGCATATTCAAATGAATATGTTTACTTACATTCTGGATATTATGTTGACGATAGTAATTATGATGATAACAAAATTTGGTTATTCGTTACTAATTTTAGCTTATTGACTGGTGAAGCAACCATTAAGCCAAAATCTAGTCAACATATTCACGCTGCAAACTATAAATCAAATTCTAGTTATCTATGTACATGTGGAGCAGTGGGAGAGTCTAATCATATTTGTACATATATTACATATAGAAGTGTTTCAACTAATTATCATAATGCAATTTGTTGGTGTGGAATAGTTAAGAAACAAATGCATGATTTTAATCTCGATCCACTTGTTGATGAGTGCGTTTGTGGTGCAACTAAAAGGTATTATGATGAAGAAGAGGGAGAATAAATATGAGAAAATTGGTTGTTAGTTTAGTTGTGTTAATAGCTATATGCTTATTTGGTTGTAGTAATATAGAAAGTAGTGAAACATTAGATAATTCATCTACAATAAAAAGTAGTGAAAACTCAAGTGTGTCAACAATTGAAAGCAGTGTTAGTTCTATATCACAAAGAATTCCTTGGGTTAGAGGATCACTTGGTATTGTTTATACTAATGAAGAAGAATTTTTAAGTAAGGTAAAAGATGCTGAATATTGGAAAGGTGATGCTGCAACAGTTAAGTCTAGACAAACATTACTTTATCCTAAAAATGCGGATAATTATGATGTGGGAGTTATATATCCTAATGAATGGCTTTCTTTTATGAAATGTAACGGAACATTTAATAATGTTAGTTATAGTTGTTATTTTGGCTTTTTCGAAAGTTCAGATTTAAGTAAGCTTGAAAGAACCTGTGAGGTTTATGAAGGAAGAAATGGAAATAGTACAGTTGTGATTTATTATTATGACTTAGGAAATGAGGAACTACTTCGTATAAGCTTTGTAATGGATGAACCAAATGAAGAATTATTAAATGAATTTATTAATAATTTAGGTGTTGTTCAAATTGAACGTAAAGCTAAAGCTTAAGGAAATAATAAGAGAGAAAAGAAATATAATAAAATGATTCATACTTTGGATTACTCAAGATATATATTTAGATTAGAAAATAAATGTCATAAAATGCAAGTATCATTAAATAAGGTTAATCCGTATAATACAAGTTTAATAGGTTATGAAAAATATGCAAAGAGCAGAAAAATGACAATTCATCAAGCAGCAAGCTTTGTAATAGCTAGAAGATACCAAGGCTTTATTGATAAAATATAATTAAAAGCAATTGTTTTTTTAAGGCAATTGTATTACCAAGAGATAATATAATTGTTTCTTAAAGGGATATAACTTTATTAAATAGATTGTAATATAATTTTATGTATACCCCAAATAATAAGGAATTATTGTTTGGAGAATAGAATAAATTTATAATCTATAAAGCCTAACCGTAAGGGCTGAAGTATATGAATTCTATAGTTTTCTATACTTTATGTTACGGTTGTTAGTTTAGTTGTATTAATGACTATATGTTTATTTGGTTGTAGTAATATAGAAAGTAGTGAAACATTAGATAATTCATATAGTGAAACCTCAAGTGTGTCAACAATTGAAAGCAGTATATCATCAAGCAGTAAATCAACAACTTCTGTAGGTAGTACTGGTGGTTTGATTTCAACTAATAATTATTTTGATAGTCAAGAATTTTTTGTAGATTATTTGAATAATTGCTTATGGGGAAATAAGCTGGAAATTAATAGAAAAACAATAGTTTATCCTCATTCTTGTTGGAAAATTGGCATTAGTGGTGGCTATTATCTATATGAAGAGGCTTGGCTTGGTAGATATACTATGTCAACCTCAGGAACATTTAAGAATGTTAAGTATAGCTATTATTTTAATTTTGTTGAAGAATTTGATAAAAACAATTTTGAAATGACGCTTAATGGTTTTAGTCAGGCATTTCAATGCAATATAATTGAATATAGCTATAGTGTTGATGATGAAAAAATAATAAGAATTGTATTTAATATGGATGAGGTAAACGATGATTTGTTAAATGAATTTATTGATGATTTATGTGTTATAGAAATCGATAGAAAATTTATTTAATATGTTAATACTAAGGAGATGAAAATCTCCTTTTTTTTGTCTTTACAATTTCTTTACAATTCTTTACTTGTTTGTGTAGGATTAAAATTATTGATGGTATTATAATTTAGGTGTAAATTGAAAGGAAGAATTAAAATGAATAAAATTGTAAAGAGTTTATTTGCTACAATGCTATCTGCAATAGCTGTAGTTTCAATGGCTTCATGTAAAAATGATGCAGAGATTAAGGTTTACACAAGAGATACATCAAGTGGATCAAGAGAGGGATTCTTTGAAGGAATTGGTTATGGTGAAGCAAAGAAGGATGACACTAAGCTTGCTAAAAGTGCTGTACCTGTATCTGGAAATGATACTATGATGTCAAGTGTTAAAAATGATAAGTATGGAATTGGTTATATTTCTTTATCATCACTTGCTGATTCAGGATTAAAGGGTTTAGTATTTGAAGGTGTTGAACCAACAGAGGCTAATGTTATTAACAAGAGCTATAAGCTAACAAGAAATTTCAATTATTGTTTAAGAGAAACATATACTGATACTAATGTTGAAAATATTGTTAATGCATTTGTAGCTTATATGGATACCGTTGAGGGTAATGCAACAATTAAGACTCATGGTGGAATTATTGAAAATGCGGCTACGAAGTCTTGGAATGATGTTAAAGAAAATTATAAGGTAGCCCAAAATGATAATAGTAATGTTACTATTAGAGTTGGTGGTTCTACATCAGTTAAGGGAATTGTTGGTGCCTTATTAACAGAATTTAGTGGTAAATGTGGTGGATTTAAATTTGAGCATAATGCTACTGGATCTGGAGATGCTTATAAGAGAACAAATGGCTCTGATAAGGATGGTGCTAATGCTTGTGATTTAGCATTTGCTTCAAGAGAATTTAATAATAGCACCGAACCAATGGCTGATGCATTAAAGGGTAAAATGTGCATTGATGCAATAGTTGCTGTAGTTAATAAGAGTAATAAGCTTAATAGTGTTACAGCTGCTAATTTAAAGGATATTTATAGTGGCACAATAACTAAATGGAGCGAATTAGAATAGCATTGCTATTCTTTTTGCCTTAATTTATGATACAAGTTAACACAAAGAAGATTGAAAGAAAAACGATAATAGATAAGGCCGTTAAGGGCCTTTTTATGGCCATTGCAATAATGTGTGCCATGATTATTGTAATGATTGCAATATTTATAATTGTAAAGGGCTTATCGCCTTTTATAAAAAAATATAATATTAATGGAAGCTATTATCGAGTAAGTGTTTCTAAGTTTATATTTAATAATACCTGGTATAGAGGACCAAATATATATGGCGTAGGCTTTATTGTTTTAAACACATTTTATGTTACTATTTTATCACTTTTAATTGCTGTTCCTATATCTGTACTTACAGCCTTATTTATTGCTAAAATAGCACCAAGAAAAATAAGTATAATCTTAAATGCTGTAATTGAATTACTTGCAAGTATTCCTTCAGTAATTTATGGATTATTTGGTGTTGGTGTGATTACAAGAATGGTTGATGGACTTGCTAATATTTTCGGATTACAAACTGCCGGAGGTCAATCAACTTTATCAGCAGTTTTAGTATTAGCTATTATGATTATACCAACTATTACAATGGTATCAATTACTTCTATAAAGGCTGTTAAAAATGATTTGATAAATGGTTCACTTGCTCTTGGAGCTTCAAAGATGCAAACTAATTTTAAGGTTGTTCTTGTTAGTGCCAAATCAGGAATTTTTTCTGGTATTATTTTAGGTGTTGGTAGAGCTCTTGGTGAGGCAACAGCTGTATCAATGGTTTGTGGCAATGCTATAAGCGGTCCTAATTTTAGTTTATTTGGAACAACAAGAGTTTTAACATCAACGATGCTTCTAGGACTTCATGAATCATCAGGCCTGGATTATGATATACGCTTTAGTGTTGGTGTAGTTTTAATTTTAATCATTCTTATTACAAATTTAGGACTAAATATGCTGAAGAATAGGATTGGTAATGCAAATGGAAAATAATATAGTTAATAAAGACAAGCTATTAAAAATTAAAAAAATAAAGGATATCATAAGAAGTGTCATTACCTATTTATTTTCATCCTTTGGCTTTATTGTTTTATTGGCCTTAGTTATATTTGTATTTTCTAAGGGCTATAAATCATTATCATTTAAGATGATAGCCTCTAATTATTATGAAACACCTTATTTTGCCACCTGTAAGCTTGATAACTCCTTAGTATTTGATTTAGAGGATGAAGATGGTGTTTATTATTCTAAAGCGTGGGGAATTGGTTTAAAGGATGATAAGGATTTTGGTGGTAATAATGTCGTTAAAATTGTCTATATCGATAATCTATCACCTTTAAAAAATGCCGTTGATTTAGAAACAAATAAAGCTATAACAATTAAGACTGGTCAAATCAT
The DNA here is from genome assembly GCA_937905855.1 of uncultured Mollicutes bacterium. Classification (GTDB taxonomy): domain Bacteria; phylum Bacillota_I; class Bacilli_A; order Acholeplasmatales; family Anaeroplasmataceae; genus CAKQDS01. Next base: position 3,601 of record CALCWU010000215.1, on the reverse strand, counting down.
TAATCGTATTCAAATAAAGGATATTAATAATAATAGCTATTTAAGTATTCCTCTTGATAAGGCTATAGGAATGCGTGATTATCTAGATAAAGGAAACGTGATAACTGAGCTTTATTTTAGTACTATGGGTGGTGGTATTAGAGGCTCACTTTTAACAACAATTTATTTGATATTATTAACCTTAGTTATTTCTTTACCTATTGGTATTATTGCAGCAATTTATCTTGCTGAATATGCATCACAAAATAAAATTACAAATATTTTAAGAACCCTAATTGATATGACTAGTGGTATACCATCCATTATCTTTGGTTTAATTGGTGTAATTATTTTTATTCCCTTTGTAAATAAAACAACCGGATCAACAGGTGGTAGTATCTTGTCAGGTGCTTTAACTTTATCAATAATGCTACTTCCAATAATTATAAGAACAACTGAAGAAGCAATTAAAACAATACCAAAAAGCTATAAGAGTGCATCACTGGCTCTTGGAGCAAGTGAAACTCAAACAACATTTAAAATTATTCTTCCTAACGCTATTCCAGGTATTTTAACATCTACGCTTCTTTCAATTGGTCGTATTATAGGAGAAAGTGCTGCCTTAATTTTTGCGATTGGTACAGCAATTCAGGACAAGGTTAAAATAAATCAAGGATCAACTAGCCTTGCAGTTCATATTTGGAGTGTTATGTCAAATGAAAATCCTAATTATGAACAAGCCTGTGCAATAAGTATAATAATTTTATTTGTAGTACTTATTTTAAATATTTTAGTTAAGCTTATAAGTAAGAAGCTTAATAGATTTGAGGTTAAATAATGGAAAATATATTTCATATTGAAAATTTAAATTTATCATATGGTGAAAAGCATGTGTTGAAGAATATAAATATTGATTTATATAAGAATAAGGTGACAGCATTTATTGGTCCTTCAGGCTGTGGTAAATCAACCTTGCTTCGTTGCTTAAATCGTATGAATGATTTAATTCCTAGCTGTAATATTACTGGAACTTTAAAATATAAAGATAATGAGGTTAAGGAAATAAATCCAATGCTACTTCGAACTGAGGTTGGTATGGTATTTCAAAATCCTAATCCTTTTCCAATGTCTATTTTTGATAATGTTGCCTATGGCCCAAGATGCCAGGGAATAAAAAATAAAGCAGTGTTAACAAAGATTGTTGTTGATTCTTTAAAAAAAGCGGCTTTATATGATGAAATAAGTGATAGATTAAAGGATTCTGCCTTATCTCTTTCGGGAGGTCAGCAGCAAAGATTATGTATTGCAAGAACAATCGCAATGTCACCTGAGGTTATATTAATGGATGAGCCAACAAGTGCTTTGGATCCTATTGCCACCTTAAAGATTGAAGAACTAATAGATGAACTAAAAAAGGATTATACAATAATTATTGTAACGCATAATATGCAGCAAGCAACAAGAGTTAGCGATTATACAGCATTCTTTATGCTGGGTGAAATAGTTGAATATGATACAACGGAAGAATTATTTAAAAATCCTAAGAAGAAAAAGACAGAGGATTATATTACAGGAAGGTTTGGTTAAAATTTATGAAGCTAGAACAAGAAATTGAGCATCTTTGCCAAATGCTTATAAAGATGGCAGATTTAGTAGAAAATAATTTAAAGGATGCAGTCAGCATCTATTATAAATTTGATGAAAATAAGCTAAGTCAAATTAATGATGATATTGTTGATTTACATGAAAGATTAATTGAAGAAACCTGTCTTGATATTATGCTAAGAGAAAGACCATATGCTAAGGATCTAAGAATGGTTTCGGGTATTTTAAAGCTAGTAGGTGACTTAGAGCGTCTTGGTGATCATGCTGAGGATTTAGTTGAATTTGCAACAAAGCTTGAAAAATGTGATCATCATAAAATTCTTTCCTTGGATAAGGCAGTAGAGCTTGCAATGGATATGGTTCATAATTCAATTTTAAGCTTTGTTAATAAGGATGAGGAGCTTGCCAAAAAGGTAATTAAATCTGATGATATAGTTGATAAGCTTTATGTAGAATGTATTGATGATATAATTAAGGAGGATGAAAAGCATACCTGCTCATCTAAATTTGCAATTTATACTACTTTAGTGGTAAAATATATTGAAAGAATTGCTGATCATGCGGTTAATGTTGGTGAGTGGGTCATCTATATGCTTAGTGGTTTTCACAAGGATAAACAAATTTTTTAAGGATGTGTTAATATGGATTATCTAATTTATTCAATTGAAGATGATAAGGATATTTCTAAAATTATTAATAAAACTCTTTCCAAGCAAGGCTATGAGGTTGTTTCCTTTTATGATGGTAAAAGTTTTTTTGAAGCCTTAAAGGATAGAACACCTCAAATGATTTTATTAGATATGATGCTTCCTGATTATAGTGGTAGTGAAATTCTTAAAATAATTAGATCAAATCCTAAATATGATGATGTTGACATAATTATTGTTTCAGCCAATAGAATGGTAATGGATAAGGTTGATGGGCTTGATTTAGGTGCTGATGATTATATTGAAAAGCCTTTTGATTTACTTGAATTAATGTCGAGAGTTAATGCTAAGGCAAGAAGACATAAAAGAAGTAAGGTATTATCAACTAGAGATTTGTTTTTAGATTTAGATAAGCATGTATGTATTTGTAATAATAAAGAAATTTCTTTAACAGTTAAAGAATTTCAAATACTGGCATTTTTACTTGAAAATAAAGGAAACGTTGTGCCAAGAGAGGATATATTAAATCACATTTGGGGCGATACTGATGTTCTTGAAAGTAGAACAGTTGATATGCACATAAAATCAATTAGAAGTAAGCTTCTAGATGATTCCTATATCCAAACAATTTATGGCATAGGTTATAAGGTAATGTAGATGAAAAAAAAATACATAATTTTAAATGTTGCAATATTGTTTGTTTCACTTGTTAGCTTTATGCTTGTTTCATGCTTAATTGTTAGCAATGTTAATAAGAGGAATATAAAAACGGAAATTAACAATTATTTACAAATTGTTGTAAAAGCCTATAATGGAAATAATATGGCTGATGTCTCAAGTCTTTTGACTAATAGTATAAATGATGTAAGAGTAACATTTATAGATACAAATGGTAATGTTTTATATGATACAAAAAAGGATGAGATAGAGGAAAACCATCTAAATCGTCCAGAACTTAAGAATTTAGGTAATGTTTATTTTAGATATTCTAATTCTTTAGGAAAAAGAATGGTTTATGTTGCTGGCTTTAAGGATGATATTTATATAAGAGTAGCAATATTAGAGGCCTCTGTTGTTACAATTGTAAATTATTTAGTAGGCTATGGCTTTTTGGCACTATTTATAATAAGTATTATATCCTTTATTTTAATGGATAATGTTTCTAAAAAGGCGGTTATTCCTTTAAAAACAGAAATAAAGAAAATTTCAAATATTGTAGGAGAAAATGTTGATAATAATTCTGATGATATTGAGGTTTTATCAATGCAAATTGACGAAATTCATAGCCTAATAGATAAAAAAATATTCTTACTAAAGAGTGAAACAGCAAAGCTTAATTATATAGTAGACAATATGACTCAAGGATTAGC
>CALCWU010000214.1 GCA_937905855.1 uncultured Mollicutes bacterium | reverse complement strand
ATATTAAAAAGAATGAATTTAAAAATCAAGATCTAAGAAAATATAATGAGTATAATAATTATCTTCAAACTCTAGGCTTTGAGGATGGAGTTTGTAGTGATGAAGACAAAATTTTTGATTTCTTTTCGATGGATTTTTCTCATTTAAGGGAGCTTGCTAGCGTATATTTATCTAATTCAATTCAAAAATATCAGGTTGTTAATTTTGAAAAGCCTATTATTAGAATTAAGTATCAAAGTGGAATTATGCAATGCTTTATGGAAGCCTCAGAATATGATGAGGAAGAGTTATTTAAGCTTTATCAGGGTATGAAGCTTAAAAAGAAATATGTTCTGTTAAGCAACAATCGTATTGTTCAAATTGAAGATGATGAAATGATGCAGGTTGTTGATGAGCTTCATATCGATAAAAAGCATCCTTATCAAAGCGTTGCCTTACCTATTTATCAAGCATTATGTGCTTATGCTCATAAGGATATGATAAAAATTGATGATTATTTAAAAAATATGATTGATGAGCTTACAGATTTTAAGAATAAAAAATTTAAATTACCAAAAATTGAGGCTAAGCTTAGACCTTATCAAATCGAAGGATTTAATTGGTTATCAATTTTATCCAAATACCATATGGGCGGAATTCTTGCTGATGATATGGGACTTGGTAAAACCCTAGAAATTATTACTCTTATTTGTGCAAGTGAGGAAAAAAGACCTAGTTTAATTGTTTGTCCTAAGAGTTTAGTTTTTAACTGGAAAAATGAATTTGAAAAATTTGCCCCAAATATCGAAATAAAGCAAATATATGGATTGTCTAAAATAAGAGAAAAGATTATTGAAGACATTAGTCTTGATGAAAAGAAGATATATATTACAGCTTATGATTCATTAAGAAACGATATTGATTTTTATAAGAATAAAGCATTTAAATATGTAATATTAGATGAAGCACAATATATTAAAAATGTTCAGGCTGAAAAATCATTGGCTGTTAAAAAAATAAATGGTGAATCAAAATTTGCTTTAACAGGAACACCAATTGAAAATAATGTAATTGATTTATGGAGTATATTTGATTTTGTAATGCCAGGCTATTTTGAAGAGCTTTCATTATTTAAATCTAAATATTTAGCAAATGAAGGCTATCAGGCATACATCGCTAAAAAAGTTGCACCATTTATCTTAAGACGAACTAAAAATAACGTATTGAAGGATTTACCTACGAAATTTGAGACTATTCTTCAAGCACCTATGACATCTGAACAAAGAAAAATATATGATGCTCATTTAGTTTCAGCAAGAAATGCTTTAGAAAATGGAGCAAAAGCTTTTGATATTTTACCATATATTTTAAGATTAAGACAGATTTGTGTTGATCCTAGAACCTTCCAGGATGATATTCATTATGAGGGTGGTAAGCTACAAATGCTACGTGACCTTGTAATTAAATATATTGATGAAGGTCACAAAATACTTATTTTTTCTCAGTTTGTGAAATGTCTTAATTTAATTGAAGATTTATTAAAAGAATTACATTTAAGATACTTTATGATTACTGGAGATACTAAGCCTGAATTAAGAATTGAATATGCTAATCGTTTTAATGCTAGTGATGAGGTTAAGATTTTCCTTGTCTCATTAAAAGCAGGAGGAACAGGCTTAAATTTAGTTGGTGCTGATGTAGTTATTCATATGGATCCATGGTGGAATCAAGCTGTGGAAGCTCAAGCTACAGATAGAGCTTATCGAATTGGTCAAAAACGCAATGTTGAGGTAATAAAGCTTATTTGTGAAAATACAATAGAGGAACGTGTAATTGAACTACAAAATATGAAACGTGATATTATCGATAAGATAATCTCTAATGATGATAGTACAATTGTTAACGCTAGTCTTGAGGATATTAATTTTGTTTTAAAATAAAAAAGGCATTTTGCCTTTTTTTTATATAATTTTTTGGTATAATTATGATGGTGAATTTTATGAAATATTATGCTGTGAAACAAGGAAATAAAATAGGTATATTTGATAATTGGGAGGAATGCAGTAAAAGTGTTACTGGATTTAAAAACGCAGTTTATAAGAGCTTTTCCAATTATGATGATGCTAAAAAATATTTAAATGATGAAGAAGAACAAAATAATAACCAAAATCCTTATGCTTATGTTGATGGATCATTTGATGCTAAAACTAATCGTTATTCCTTTGGCTGTGTTTTGATTATTAATGATAAAGCTATGCAATTTAAAAAAGCTTACGATGAGGATAGCTATAGTAAGCATCGAAATGTAGCAGGAGAAATAAAGGGAGCAGGGTTTATTATTCAATATGCAATTAATCATGGAATAAAGGAATTAGATTTATATTATGATTATAAAGGAATTGAATGCTGGTATAGAGGCTTATGGAAGGCAAATGAGCCAATAAGCATTGCTTATCGTAATTTTGCAATAGAAGCTTCAAAAAAAATTAAGGTTAATTTTTATAAGGTTAAAAGTCATACTAATGTTTATTATAATGAAATGGTTGATAAGTTGGCTAAGGAGGCACTAGGAATCGGTTAGGATATAAATCTTTGATTTTGTAAGGTTAGAAGCATTTTTTAGGGCGATTTTAATATCATAGGTTATATAGAAGCTATCAGTAATATAACCCTTATTTAATCCATCTAAAGAATTTATATCTCCAACTAAAAAGGCCTTATCTGCGAATAACGAAACAAGCTTTGCATATTTTTCGCCATTTTTATGGCTATTTAAAATAATTATCGGATGCTTATCATAGCTATAAAGGTGTGATAATATTTCCTTTAAATCATAATAGCTATGATATTTTATTTTTATTAAATTATCTTTTTTTTCGTAATCCTTAAAATTAATTTTAGCAAGCTTAGCTTTTAACTCATGTTTAGAATAGCCATTATAAAATAGAAGAAGGAAGATTCCTAATATTTGATTTAAATGATAGGTCGAATATAAATTTAAATCTAGTCTTATGAATGGTAATTTATTGCGATTTATTTCGATGTTTAAGCCATCCTTCAAATAATGAATATGGCTAATTTCATATTTGCCATTCATTCCATAGGATATAATTTTAGCTTTCGTATAAAGTTGTGCATATTTTAGATATTTATTATTTTCTGAGATGATAGTTGTTTTAAGATTATCAATTAGCTCTAGATCCTTTAAAGAACTAAAATTATATAAGCTAATGCTACTATCCATAATTGTTGTAAATTCATTATTATTTGTTAATTTTTTAATTAATTGTTCAGTTAATGTGCTCATACTTATATTATTAAATAAAATAATAAATATATACGTCTTTTTATTTTTAAAAAAGAATCATTGTGGTATAATTTAAATAGATAATTATATTTGGAAGTGATAATGATGGCTTTTGAATTAGTTTCAAAATTTGCCCCTACAGGTGACCAACCTAAAGCTATTAAGGAGCTTGTTGATAATTTTAATATGGGAATAAATAAGCAGGTTTTACTTGGTGCAACAGGTACTGGTAAAACCTTTACTATGTGTAATATTATTAAAGAGCTTGGTAAGCCAACTTTAGTTTTAGCTCATAATAAAACTCTTGCTGGACAGCTTTATAATGAGATAAAAAGCTTCTTTCCTAATAACCATGTTGTTTATTTTATAAGCTATTATGATTATTATCAGCCAGAAGCCTATGTGGTATCATCTGATACCTATATTGAAAAGGATTCAAGGATTAATGATGAAATTGATGAAATGCGTCATAGTGCTACAGCCGCATTAATTGACTATGATGATGTTATTGTTGTTGCTTCTGTATCATGTATTTATGGTATTGGTGATCCCGAGGATTACAAAAAATCAATGATGTGTTTAAGAGTTGGTGAAGAATACAATCGTAAAAAGATTTATGAAAGATTAGTTGAAATGCAATATGAACGTTGTGATTTTGATTTTAAAAGATCATCATTTCGTA
>CALCWU010000213.1 GCA_937905855.1 uncultured Mollicutes bacterium | reverse complement strand
TTGAAGAACATATGCCAAAACCTAAACCACATAAATGTCCTATTTGTGGAGAATATGAATTTGCTGATGAATTATCATCTGATATATGCCAAGTATGTGGTTGGGAAGATACTGGGTTTGAAGATATGCCTGATGAAAAACCTAGTGAATATATGATGTCATTTAACGAAAGATTAGCTTGGTTTAAAGAAAAGAGAAAAGAAAATCCTAAATATAAATGGATTGATGATGAGGAATTGGATTCATAAATATTTAATTTTAATTAAATCAAAGGATATAATTCTACATTAGAAACAAGTGATTTTTCATTTTATGATTTTAAAAACCATATTAATTTAAATAAGTAGTAAAAAAGTATTGAAAAAAATAATTAGCTATGGTAAAATACCTTGTATGCAAAAAAACTTACTATGATTAGTAAATCATGGCGGAAGGAGTGTAATGTAGTTATGAAACCTGGAATTCATCCAAATTATAAGACTGTTAAAGTTACTTGTACTACATGCGGAAACGTATTTGAAACTGGTTCAGTATTAGACGAGATTCGTGTTGACTCTTGTTCAAACTGCCACCCATTCTACACTGGAAAGCAAAAATTTGTTCAAGCTGCTGGTAAGGTAGAAAAGTTCAATAAGCGTTATGGCTTTACAAACAAAGAGGAAAAGTAATTAAATTAACCTACATTTTGTAGGTTATTTTTTTTCTAATTTTAAATTTGTATGGTATAATTAATTGATTATTTTTTTTTAGGTGGTAGTTATTATGGAATATAACAAGGATAAGGCTGGAACAATTGAGGTTATTTGTGGCCCTATGTTTGCAGGAAAAACTGAAGAGCTAATAAGAAGGGTTAAAAGAATGCAATTTGCTAAAAAGGAATTTGTAGTCTTTAAACCACAAATTGATGATAGATATTCTGTTGATGAGGTTGTTTCGCATTCACATTTAAAATTTAAGGCTATTAATATTTCTAAGCCTAAGGAAATGCTAAAATATATTAAGAATACAACCCAGGCTATTGTAATTGACGAGGTTCAATTTTTTGATGAATCAATTCTTGATATAATTGATAGCCTTGCTAATAATGGCTTAAGAGTAATTTGTGCTGGTCTTGATTGTGACTTTAGAGGTAAGCCCTTTGGTATTATTCCAAGCTTACTAGCAATGGCTGAGCATATTACTAAGCTTACAGCTATTTGTGCCTGCTGTGGTGAGGATGCTACCTGCACTCAGCGTATAATTAATGGTAGACCGGCATTTTATGATGATCCAATTATTTTAGTTGGAGCAACTGAATCATATGAGCCACGTTGTAGACGCTGTCATGAGGTTTTACATCATGAATGATTATTTTATGACTCTAGCAATAAAGGAAGCCATAAAGGCTAAAAAGAAGCTTGAGGT
>CALCWU010000212.1 GCA_937905855.1 uncultured Mollicutes bacterium | reverse complement strand
CCTTCATTCATCATCGCTCTTATTCCTGTAGGAACTTTTATAGTTTCACCAGGTTTAAGGCTAAAATCAAATGGTGCATAAAAATCATATCCAGCACTTCCCTTAGTGGCTCTTTTTGGTAATTTTAGATTTGTATAAATATGTTCATCATCGCAAGCCTTCTTGAATTCACTTAAGCTTACAAAATCAAATTTAGCTATCTTTTGCATTCAACTGAACCATCGTTAAAAATAACGACCTCTCCTTTTTCTAATGTCTTCTTTATATCAATAACTCTTTGATTACTACTTCCAACCCAATGTAATTGAGGATCAAATTTATCTATTTCAAATCTTCCATCACATAATACATCTAAAAGGGGAATAAAATCTAAATCCTTAATTGATTCATAGGTATAACCAGTATAAAGCCATTTAGTCTTATTAGGATATAAAACAGATATTTCTTTAACAAGCTGACCTATCTCTCCAATATTTAAAGGATGAAGAGGATCACCACCACTAAACGTTATACCATCCACATAATCCTTATCTAGTTCTTTAAATAACTCGTCCTTGGCAGCTTCATCAAATGGTATTCCACCGTTTGGGTCATGAGTAATAGGATTTTGACATTCTGGACAATGATGTCCACAGCCTGCAACCCATAAAACTACTCTAATACCATAGCCATTTAGCATATCATCCTTTGTTATATTATGATATCTCATTACATCCTCTTCCTATCTGCAATTTCTGCCATTTTTGCATCATTTAATCTAGTATCACCATTAACACGGGAATATGATAAATAACCATTCATTCTTTCAATCTTCGTTAGATTTCTACTACCGCATACTGGACATACATCCATTGCGAGCTCCTGATGACCACAATCCTCACAATATGCTAATGATAAGTTTACACCCTCATAAAATCCCTTCTTCATAGCACGATGAATTAATGTTTTTAACGCACCTATATTATAATCAATTGGATATTTAACATATTGAATTTTTCCACCATTACATAAATTCCAAAATCTACCCTCAGCATCCTGCTTCTTTATTGGTGTAATATCATCAGCAACATGACAGTGGAAGGAATTAGAAACATATGGTCGGTCAGACACATTTTCAATAACACCATATTTTTTTCTAAATTGTTTAACCTGTAAACCACATAAATTTTCAGCTGGTGTACCATATATTGCGTATAGGAAGCCATCCTCATGCTTAAATTCATCAACCTTTTCATTAATATGGCGCATAACCTCTAAAGCGAATTCACCATCTTCAGAAATACTCTTACCATTATATAGCTCCTGTAATTCATTCAAAGCAGTTATACCAAATGAAGCAGTTGCACTCTTTAATATCGGCTTAATCTTATCAGATGGCTTTAAATGACCACCATAAAAGCCACCCTCACAATAAGCAAGAGGATTGGTTGAAGCACGCATTTCTCCAAGATAAGCATAGGTTCTTATATGGAGCTTTCTAATTAAATTTAAATAATAATCTAATACTTCATAGAAATCCTTTGACTCTTGACGAGCCTTAGCTAAAATCATTGGTAAATGTAGACTCACAGCGCCTATATTAAATCTTCCAACAAATACAGGCTCATCATTTTCATCAGCAGGCTCCATACCACCACGCTCAAACCAAGGTGATAAAAAGGCACGACAGCCCATTGGTGAAACAATCTTTCCATATTTTTTATAAATAGATGCAACATACCCATCACCTGTTAGGCTTAACCAGTCAGGATACATTGTTTTAGATGAACATAAAACTCCTTCTTCAAATAAATCCTCATTCACACAACCAGGACCATGAAGATTTTCATCATATAAGAAAACAATTTTAGGGAATAATACAGGTCTCTTAAATCCCGGCTTACCCTCGCCACCTCTTCTTACTCTTAAGCATTCTAAGGTTGCCATTTTAGCAAATCTAGTAGTTCCTGTTCCTAAAGAAATTGTAATAAATGGATAGTCACCTCTTGAAGAACCAATCGTATTAAACTTATATTCTAAGCCTTGGAAGCCCTGTCTAAAATCATGGCGAACATCCTCATATGCTGTTTCACTAGCCTTAGCTCTTGTAAGACCAAGAGAAATATATTTTTCATAATAAGCATCATATGATTTTTCAGCATATTCATCTAAAATTAAATCAATTGATGGAACTGTAAAGCCACCATATTGCTGTGCTGCAGTAGCAAGCACGATATCGCCAATAACATCAAAGGCTACATCTAAGGTTTTAGGCTCATTATACCATAAATTGCCCATTTCAAAGCCACCATGTAAAACACTTGCAACATCAAACAAACAGCAGTTCATTGTATCTCTTCTAGCTGACATATCATGGATATAAATGTAACCATCATTAATGGCTTGAAGCTCTTCTACATTTAAAAAGAATTTTTTATATAGTTCCTTATTTAATTGATTAAAAATCAAACTACGCTTTGTTGAAACTAGTGCACTATCAGTATTAGAATTTTCCTTATCACCTATATACATAATAGCTTGACTCTTTTGGTACACCTCATCAAGCATATGTACGAAATCCTGCTTATAATTTCGATAATCACGATAACTTTTAGCTACAGCAGGATAACTAACCTCCAAAGCACCCTCAACTAAATTATGCATTTGCGGAATATTAACCTCATTTAATTTTTGATCATCAATTGCCTTACAAACGATATTAATAATTTTATTTAAGTCATCTTCACTAAATTTAACTAACACTCTACTTGCTGATTTTGAAACAGCAACCTTTATCTTTTCAGGATTAAAGTCCTCTCTTGTACCATCCTTTTTAATAATAACTATTTTGTTCATTTTTACCACCCAACTTCTATAAAAAAAATCACTTGAATGAATTTTAGCATTTTTTATTATGCTTATCAAGTGATTTTCCTAATATTAAAATTTTCTTATTGTAATGATTGTTTTCATAAAAATATTTAATAGAATAAGCTATTGAAATTTCACATATTTTGACTTTTGGACAAATACTAAAGTTTTAATTATTCTATTCAAAAGATGCATTTTGTAAATGGTATTATTAAAGTGTAGGTTAGGGGATGCAGACATTTTTTAATTGACATTTACACATTTATATTCTTTTGCTTACAAATTTTAAGAATTCTATTCTTTATGTGTTTCTCGTTAAACATCTGTCCAATTTCCCCTTTTAATACAGTTCCATCAATCAAAAAAATTTTTACACTTAATGAACAACCAAAAATGATTAAAGAGCGATTACCTGAATAAAATTGTATTTTTTTAATGTCATTATAATTTATTTTTTTTAGTTTCATTCTAGAAAAGAATATCAATCTTTTTGAAAAAATCAAAAAGGAAATAAAAAATTTATCAATAGACTGCACAATTAAAAATAACAAAAGATATATTACACAATCAACACTCAAATCAATTAAATTCGTTATAAATCCAAAGATAAATACAAAATCAAAAAAAACAAGCGTTATTTTAAATAGTGTTGAAAAAATCACTTTGTTAATCTTTAATCACCTCCAACAATATCAGTGTTAAACTAACTGATGTATCTACGCTTTGACCATAATAATAGCCGATTTTTTCAAAATTATAAAGAATCGATTCCATTATTCGATTGAACTTATTTGGCAAGCCTCTTGGAATACAAGGTTTCTTAAATTTTGATGTTATTCTTTGCGTTCCTAATGTTAAAAATGAAATCATTGTAGAAATTGAAAAATTTATTAATAATTCTTCACACGAATGAATATTTCCAGAAATTAATTCAGACAATGTATTTAAAACTCCAACCAATGGAGCAGAAAAGAACGTATTTAAGCCAAGAGCACCAATATATCCAGTTAATCCACCAACAATAGTTTTAGCAAGATACTCTTTATAATTATTTTTATTAATTGTTAAGAAATCACTTAATTGAAATCCATCTTTTTTAACATTTTCAACAACATCTGGTACATAAACCGTTAAAAATCCTATTGCTATCCCTACTAATACCGCAAATAAAACACTATTTCCCTCAGGATCATCATACATAATTGGATTGTTATTACAATAAGCATATAAATTTA